>JAJZMA010000247.1 GCA_021850405.1 bacterium | reverse complement strand
AACGAGAAACGAGAACACAAGCACAAGATGGGCCCAGAAAAAGATGCCATGCAACACCATTAGTGCGGTGCTACCGGCGCCGAGGGGATAGAACAATGCGGCAAGCGCAGAGGCAAATGGCCTCCACGCACCCATGGCAGCGGCACTTCCCTGCGCTATCCGGGTTGCGTAGTTCAGCTCCATCATGCTTACGAGAGCAGCAATCCATGCAAGGATGAGAAGCGCATCTCCCTCATGACTGCCCCGGAACCGAAGTGGGTGGAAGAGCAGCCGGTTCACCAGTGCGAGTGCCACTCCGGTGAGCACCAGCACGCAGAAGATGTCCTGCATCATGGCGATTGCTGGCGCACCAGGAACCAGATTGAACTGGAAACCAAGCCAGAGACCTTCAACCACAGCCTGGGCTATTGCTGTCAGCAGAACGACAAAACCCCAGAAAATAAAGACATGCAGGATTCCTGAGAACGGCCAGCGGAGCAGGCGTCCCTGTCCCAGCACATAAACCACAAACCCCTTGAGCCGCTGCCCGATATGGTCAAACCGTCGGGCAGGTGCGCCTGCCCTCATCACGGAAAAAAGCTGTACCCAGCGCCTGATGGTAAAAAAGCCGCTCGCTCCTACCAGCAGCAGGAGCGCAACCGGGCTCAGGACTGCGGTCATTTACCAGACCACACCGGCTGCCGCTTCTCAAAAAATGCCATTATCCCTTCTCTCGCGTCCTCAGATGCCAGCAGGGTTTCAAACTGGGCCGCCTCCACGGAGAGCCCCTCAGCAAGACCACCGTCCAGCCCAGCAGCGACTGCTGCTTTGGTCGAAGCGACTGCCATGGGAGCCATGGCAGCAAGCTGCCTGCCCAGCGCCCAGCCTGCCTCCAGCAACTTTTCGGGCTCCACAACCTGTGAGACGAGCCCCCATTCCAGGGCAGTAGCTGCGTCGATGGGCTCCCCGGTCAGCAGCATAATCATTGCCCTGCCCCTGCCTATAAGCCGTGGCAGCCGCTGGGTCCCTCCCCAGCCAGGGATGATCCCGAGTTTTATCTCAGGCTGCCCAAATTTGGCGGTGGCGGAAGCGATACGAAGATCGCAGCCAAGGGTCAGCTCACACCCCCCGCCATAGGCAATCCCATTCACCAGTGCAACTACAGGGACCGGGAGTGCCGCCATCTTGCGGGAAAGCCCCTGGCCAGCCGTAAGCATCTCTGCTCCTGCCCCGCCAAATTCCGAGATGTCGGCGCCGGCTGCGAAAAACTTCTCCCCAGCGCCGGTAACGAGTACGCAGTGCGCCCCTTCTGCCACAGCCCTGTCCATACCGCTCCCGAGCCCTTCGATCACCTCCCGGTTGATCGCATTTGCCTTGGGATGGTCTATCGTGAGGAGTACGACTCCGTCCTTGCTCTCAAAACCAATCAACTCTGACATCTCGGCACAAACCCTCCACCAGACAACCTGGCGTAAAAACAGGAGCGGGACCAGTACACAGATCCACAAATAGGCTTATACCTGATTTATGGAGGGACGTGGTGCCTTCTGACATGAAACAGCCACTGCCGCTGCCGCAACCCCAGTCACCAGAGACGCTGCAGGGGCTACCCGAGGCGGCCCTGCGGGAGGCGCTCGACGAGATAGCCGGGCTTGAGGGGAGTGTGCGCGCCCAGATGCGACCGCTGGAAGAGCAGCTTTCCGCACTCGCTGCACGCAAGGCTCCCCTGGCAACCGAACTGCGCCGGAGAGAGCGGGAGAAGGTGAGACTGGCACGGGCCAATGTGCGCAAGGAGGCAAAGGAAGGAAGCCTGGTCCCACTGGCAGAAGCGCTTCAGCTGGGCGGACTGAACCCGGAGCTGCCCATTGGAAAGATGGCACTCTACCTGCGGACTGGAGGGCGGGTAAACATAGGCTTTGCCGCACGGCCTGGGCTCCTCTCACTCACTGATGGAGCATCCGTACGTACGGTTGCAACTGCAGGAGAGGCAGAAAAACTGCTTTTGGAAGGATGGCAGCTTGGCACGCCCTCAGTACCTGGCATACGGACACACCTCCCGGGAACCAGGGTTGAAAAGGTTGTGCCCGAGACTGATGTGCTCGTATCCCTTGAGGAGCCAGCTGGCTAGCAGCTACTACTCCAGGGGCCCGGGATTGTCCAGGGCCAGGTAGGCCTTTCTCCTCGGCTTGAAAGCCACCAGGAAAGAACACAAATACACCAGGGCACATAGCCACTTGTCAATGGCCAGCGATTTCGTGCGACGTCGCCGGGTGGTTAAATCGCATGGCACAGTCCAGCATGCCCCTGACAGCGTACTGTATCGGCATGCCATCAGACATGCCCCATCAGTAGTCCATCCCTGCGAAAGGGTGTACCGTTTAGCACCCCATGACCGGGCACCTCACCGGGGTATACGGGACACTTGGTTCAAGATCAGAAAGCTTGCCGGGGGCAGCTCAGCAAAGTGCGCGGCAGGGGATCGTCTTACAGGAACCAACTAACTCATGTTACGCAAAGTAAGGCCAAGGGTGAAAGCAAGGCATACTGATGCACGGGATGGAAGTGACGGTGGTGCGAAGTATGCGGACGAAACGAAACCCAAAGGAATCGAGCATTGACCGAGACATGCTCGATCTGTATTCGGACTACTTGATCGGCTCATTTTTGTAAACCAGTGCCACTGGCGTGGCAGCTGCGGTAGATC
>JAJZMA010000139.1 GCA_021850405.1 bacterium | reverse complement strand
TGCCTACGACCCAGCCCATATATGTGCGGTCGGTTGTGTACAGTTCTAGCGCCATGACACTTGGCGCCTTGCTGGTATTGATTGTTTCCGGGGTCATTCTGGCCGCCAATGGTCCAGGCTGGTGGGCCCCGCCGGGCGTTGGAGCCTTTTTCAGGGCCATCCATTACTGGGGGGCGCAGGCCTTTTTCTTCTTTATGGTCCTGCATATGACCGCCCAGTTTTTCATGGGTTCATGGCGCTATGGCCGCGCCGCCACATGGGTGGTTGGGGCAGTGTCGTTTGGTGTTGCCACGATTGAGGGGTTTACCGGCTACCTTTCCCGCGGCGACTTTTTCAGCCAGTGGAACCAGGTGCAGTCCAAGGATGCGTTCAATGCATCAGGCATAGGTGCATGGCTCGATGTTCTCAATAATGGCCAGATCTACGGCCTCCACATTGCGGTTATTGCACCAATACTGATTCTTCTGGTGGGAGTACACCTGCTCATGGTGAGAAGGAAGGGAGTTGTCCCTCCCTACACGGGCAAGATCAGGCCGCTCACCACAGCTGCAAAAAGAGGAGATTCAAAGTGACAACTGGTGGAACCGGGGGCCGTTCCCTGAACGTTGCATCCATGGCGGCGGAAGACCCGGACCGCTATCCGCAGATCCCGTTTGACATGGTCAAGGAGGCGGTGGTCAGCAGTGTCATAGTTGCTGTTCTGGTAGTTGTGGCTGCGGCGATTTTTGGAGCACCCTGGGTGCAGCCACTCACCATCCAGCATGTCGCCAAGGATCAGCCGCTCATGTTCATGGACACGGCTGTGAACGAGCTGGCCAACACTTCAGCAATCGCCCAGTATGGCCCCCCTTACAACAACGGGACTGGTAGCCTGCAGTCGATTGGCTGGTTCTCTCCGCAGAAGTGGGCTGGCGTTACCCAGCCTATAAATACGGCCCAGACAGACGTGATCCAGCCGTTGAAGATGGCGGAACCGCTGGACCCGCAGATAGCGCCCGCGTTGGCGCTCTGGTCCTCGGCCACCCCGGCGGAGCGGTCTGCATGGGCGACGCAGTATGAGAATGCGCTTGGCAAGGCGACTGTCCAGGGAGGGCAGATGGTGATTCCGTCCGCCAGTGATGGTCCAGTGCCAACCATGATGAATGCACTACACGCACTTGCGGTGGGCGGCCTGATGTCAGGCGCGCTGGACCGTACGGCGCCCGTCTACAGGTTCAATGTTGCCCCGAGCCTCCTGTTCCTGCAGGGCAATGCTGATGCCAACAGGGCCAAGGACTATGATCTTCTGGGCGAGGAGTGGGGTATTATGCATGACGAGGTTGCCCTTCCTGGGCCATGGTGGCTGGCGCCATACACTGCGCTCTATCAGATTCCACCATATGACACATCTTCGTCAGGTGACCTTGGTATCGCCTATACGATGCTGATCCTGTTTCTTCTCCTCATTGCAGTGCCATTTGTTCCTGGGCTCAGGAGGCTTCCCGAAAAACTAGGCGTACACAAGCTGATCTGGCGCGACTGGTACCGCTCAGGGGTAGTGCCGGAGGGCGAGGTGATGGCAAAATGAACCGCAAAGTGGGGCGGGGGCATTCTCCGGGGCTTCTGGTAGGCTGGATTCTGGGGCTTGTGATGGGGACTGGCGGCATGGGTGGAATCTACAGTGCGCTGACCACCGCCCACTGGGCAGGCCTTCCTGTTGCAGCTGGTCTCTTCCTGGTCGGTCTGTATATTTCGGGAACAGTGGTTGCGAGAGCCAGGGCGGCCTATCGCGAGCAGCAGGCCCAGTCCGGGGCGCATCGGGGCTAACCCGCGGCAGTTAGCCACAGGCTGCGTGCCCTGGCCCGGTCATTGCTGAGAAAGGTGTTTGTGCCTGACAGCGAGGGAGGAAGGCCAGCGCCCAGGTGCGCAGCCAGTTTTGCCTAGCTGGCGCCAGCGGCCCAGGCTGTTTCTATGTGCAGGGCCACCTGACGCAGGGTGAGGCGTACCGAAGCCCTTGCAATCTTCTCAGCGATCTCGGCTGCACCGTCTTCGGCTTTGGTGTGGGGACGGTAGTGTCCCTGGATACGGATTTCACTCTCCCCTTCGCCTCCAGAAAGAATCACCAGAGTGCCCTCAAAGCGCGAGGCTATCCCTCCAGGGGCAGAGACATCCCAGATAAGCGAAAAGCTTGCCGGGTCGCTCTCCAGGGGGGTACATGTGGTTGAGGCAATGGTCCGGATTTTTCTCTCTTCGGAAGAGAGTGTGCTTCCCTCCAGCTCCTGGCGGAGCCGTTCAGCTTCATCACAGGCTGCGCGTACACTGCGTGACAGCCATTTCTCCGGATCCTCGAACCGTGCCCGTACATAGTCTGGTGGGACTGGCACCGAAACCCGGTCTTCGATCGCCAGCAATGGGCTTCCGTGCCGGTGACTGTCTGTGGGAGGAAGGTACGCACCACGCTCGAGCGCTATGTCCCTTTCCACCAGCCAGGAGAGATTGGTTGCCGAAAGGGTTGTTCGCAGTGCAGCGGTAGCAGCCCCCCAGGTCTCGTGTAGGGGACAGACTGCCTCCCAGCGACAGGGGCCATCTCCCAGGGCACAGCGCTCGGAGCGCAAGGGGCCCTCGCCAGCCTCGACGACCTCAAGCAGCGTAATCTCGGAGGGGTTCCGGCTGAGCCGGTAGCCACCGTCCTTGCCGGCTCGAGATACCGCCAGG
>JAJZMA010000101.1 GCA_021850405.1 bacterium | reverse complement strand
TGCCACCATGAGCGCATATGTGCGGACGATTCATCTACTACACTGCTGATAGCATGGCGCTGCGCTTTGAACTTGACAATCTGGTCCCCGCAAGCTACCCCCCGAGCTACAACGTCTGCCCGGGCCAGCGCTCCCCTGTGATATACAGCAGCCTGGGCAAGCGAACCTGGCTGCCCATGACATTTGGAATTGCCACCTCCTGGAGCAAAAGCACCATGCAGGGGAGCTCTCACCACGCCTCAGGCCATCCCGGACCAAAAGCTCCCGTCCTCATAAATGCCCGCGCTGAAAAGCTGCTGACAGCTCCCACCTGGAGAAGCCTCTTCCCCCACAATAGATGTCTCATCCTTGCCAACGGTTTCTACGAGTGGCAGGCGGATAACCACGGCGGGGCCGGGCAGCCCTACCTCATCCGGCCCACGGGCCTGGAAACTTTCGCCTTTGCCGGACTGTACTCCAGCCTTCCAGTCCCAGGAGAAACCTCAACGGCAAGCTTTGTAATTGTTACTACGACAGTGTCTGCCCAGATGGCCGGCATCCATGACCGTATGCCAGTAATCCTTGAGCCAGCCGGGGAGGCAGCCTGGCTTGACAGCAGCAAGGATACAGCCCAGGTTATCGGACAGTTAAGGCCGTTTCCCGGCGAGCTAGAGGTAAATCCGGTAACCCGGGATGTCAATTCTCCCTGCAACAACCATGCAGCACTGATCGAACCGCTTTGACGGCCATGCGCAAACTCCTCTGGCCAGGAGAAAACAAGAACCAGGACCCAGACAACCCACGACATGGCTGGAACAGGCTACTCTTCCGGAAAGTTCCTGGCCGGAATCAGGAGGAGCTGCGCGCAGCTGCCTTCATGGCCCGATCTGCTTCCCGGTGAGCCTCGCGCTCAGCAATCGCCTGCCGCTTGTCCCACAGCTTCTTTCCGCGGCATACACCCAGTTTCACCTTTATCCGGTTGCGAACGACATACAGCTCCAGCGGCACAAGCGTCATTCCGGACCGGCTAACCGCTGCCTGGAGCTTTAGCAGTTCCGACCGATGCAGCAGAAGCCGTCGGCGCCGGTCTGGCTCATGGTTGGTCCACCCACCATGGCCATAAGGAGAGATCCGCACCTGATATAGCCACGCCTCCCCCTTCTCTATCCGGACATAACCATCTGCAACCTGCACCCCACCAGCCCGAGCAGCCTTCACCTCGGTCCCCGCCAGCTCGATGCCAGTTTCCAGCTTCTCCAGTACTTCGTACTCATGATACGCCCTCCGGTTGGAGGCAAGGGAGACACGGGTGGACTGTTTTGATGGCTCGGCCATGCAGTCATCTTACCTGCAACGCGGCATGACCCCTATCAAAAAGGATGCGGCCCCATGCGATCCCCTTTCTCTCCGGGCCGCCTTGTCCCACGCTCCCCATCCAGGATCTGTCCTCCCAGCTCCGGTACGGCCGCACTCTCATGACACCGTCAGATACGCACTCCACGCAAAAAAGCAGCCGCAGACATCTCCTTTCTCCCGGGGGGAAGCACCCGCTCCAGCCGGAAGAGACCCGTTGCACAGGCTAGGAGCACCGCCTCCTGCTCTACCCGAACCACGGCCCCGGGTTGCCGTGGGTCCACTCCATCCTCCACCCCACCATAGGTATCGTCGACCCTGCCAGCTATAAGCTTGACAGGCACCCCCGCGACAGGAGCCTGGACCCCAGGCCACGGATTCAGTGCGCGCAACCTGCGGTCCACCTCCTCTGCACTGGCCTGGGCCCAGTCCAGCTGCGCGTCCACCCGCGTCAGCCTTGGGGCATACGTCGCCTGCTGTTCGTCCTGGGGAGTAGAAAGAAGGATCTGCCCGGGCGCGGCTTGCCGGAGCACCAGGGAAAGCGCCCGTGCCCCCAGGATCGCCAGCTGACCGGTCAGCACGGGCGTAGTAGCGTCAGGGACAATGGGCAGCTGCTCCTGCTTTATGATCCCGCCGGTATCGAGCCCCTTTGCCATCTGCATGATGGTGATACCGGTCACGGCATCCCCAGCCAGGATGGCTGCTGCCACGGGCGATGCACCGCGCCACCGCGGGAGTAAGGAGGCATGTACATTTATGCCCCCAAGAGGTACCCGGTCGAGGAGCCCTGTCGGGAGCAGGCCACCATATGCAGCGACAACAAGTACATCCGGACGCCACGAGAGCACCTCATCTGTCGCGCCAGGCACAGACAGTCGCTCCGGGGAAAAAACCGACAGGCCCAGCCGCTCCGCCTCCCTCGCAACAGGTCTTTGGGCGGGCCTTCCGCGGGATCCGGCCCTTGCAGGGGCAGTGACCACGACGACAACCTCGTGCTCTGCATGGCATGCACGCAGACTCTCCACCGAGAATGCTGCAGAGCCAAAGTATGCTACCCGCAAGGAGAATTACACAGTTATCTCGGCTACGTCTGCGCCAGCAGGGTCCTCGGCTGAGACCGGGCGAAGTGTGTCGATACTGGTCAGGCGGTCGGTAAACAGTATTCCATCGAGATGGTCGATCTCATGCTGGATGGCCCGGGCCAGGAGCCCGCTACCCTTGATGCGAACCGGCTTGCCATGGCGATTAATCGCTCTCGCCACCACACGCTCGGCCCGGGCCACCTCTCCAATCATCCCGGGGATGGAAAGGCACCCCTCGTATCCCACCTGCTCACCCTCTGCCCGGACCAGTTCAGGATTGGCAAGCTGA
>JAJZMA010000031.1 GCA_021850405.1 bacterium | reverse complement strand
GAAGTGGCAAGACAACACTGGGGCGGCGGCTGGCGGTTCGGCTGAATCTCCCGCTAATTGACACGGGCCTTTTCTATCGTGCCGTAAGTGTCGCCGTTATCCAGGCTGGGCTGCCGGTGTCCGACCAGGCCGGGGTTGAGGCGCTGCTTGAGCATTTTGACGTTGAAATCAATACAGATCCACTGCTCAGGGCCGGCTGGGAGATAAGGCTTGCGGGAGCCGACGTAAGCCGCATGGCGAGAGATCCAGAACTGGCTGTGACCCTGGCCACGATCAGCAGGATGCCACCAGTACGGGAAAAATTGCTGCCCCTGCAGCGAGCCTGGGGCGGGTCCGGGGCGGTAGCAGTGGGGCGAGACTGCGGCACAGTAATTTTTCCCCTTGCTCCGGTCAAGTTCTACCTGGTTGCGCCAGAGGAGACCCGTAGCCTTAGACGCAGGCAGGAGATTGCAGCTCGTGGAGTGCCAGTGAGTGATCAGCTGTTGCAGGCAGAGATAGGCGACCGTGATGCGCTCGATGCTGCGTCATCCGAAATGGCAAGGGATGCCATTCTTGTTGACACCAGCACCAGGAGTGCTGATGAGGTTGCGGAATTTGCGCTGGACGTATGCAGGTCGAGACTCCCAGTAAAAAGGAGTAACTAACTTGGCTCTCAGGCGCTCCCCCGTGACCAGCGCCCAGGAGTACGTAGCGTTCGACCTGGAGACCACGGGCCTCACAATTACGTCCGACCAGATAATAGAGATCGGAGCGGTCCGTTTTGATCTGGAGCACGCAGAGCCTATCGGCACATTCTCTACCTTTGTCAATCCACGCCGGCCCATTCCGCTCGCAGTGCAACGGCTAACTGGTATTACTGATAGCGATCTGGAAGGGGCCCCCCTGGCCCACGAAGCGCTGGAAGGATTTTCCAGATTTGCGGCTGGCGCACACATAGTTGCCCACGCTGCGCCGTTTGACGTTGGCTTCTGCAATGCCCAGACTCCAGATTTCTTTGAGGGAAGCCTCATACTCGACACGCTTGAGCTGGCAAGACTGTTTCTGCCTGCGCAGGCAGGACATAGCCTCGGCGCACTGGTTGCTGCACTGGGGATTGAGCACACCTCTCCCCACCGCGCGCTTAGCGACGCAGATGCAACCAGACAACTGCTGCTCCATCTGCAGCAGGTATGCAGGCAGCTGCCGCATGAGACCCTTGTGCGGCTGCGCTCCCTGGCAGCGCAGCTGCCTGAGCCAGCGGCGTCCCACTTTCTGGACCGGGACCGGGTCGGGGATGGTACGGATCAGCCTGCCATCTGCCTGGTACCGGCAGAAGAGCCTCAGGCCGCGGTACCGGCGCCAGAAGTTACCTCCCCGGAAGATCTGGTTGAAGCCACAAAAGCAATGCTGCGGCCAGGCGGCAGCTTTGCAGCGGCTTCGGATTATGAGTTTCGGCCATCCCAGGAACAGATGGCAATTGCGGTTGCCCAGGTGATAGCAAGAGGGGAGAGGGCGATCATTGAGGCTGGCCCCGGGACTGGCAAGTCCTATGCCTATCTGATTCCTGTCACGCTTGCTGCGAGCACGAGCAGGCGTGCCGTTGTGGCCACCCACACCCTTACGCTGCAGGACCAGCTTGCAGAACGTGATCTGCCCGCACTGGCGAAGCGTCTTGGCCGGCCCCTGGACTATGCCAGTCTCAAGGGCCGCTCCCATTACGTCAGCCTCCGGAGATGGACCCGCTACTGCGACAGGCCGCTATCCGGGTTGGATGAGGTCCGCTTCCGGATGAAAGTAGCCACCTGGCTCGCATCAACCAGGACCGGCGCGAGGGGGGAGATAACACTCTCGCGCGAGGAAGCGCGCTTCTGGAGCCATATCGAAAGCAGGACCGATGACTGCCTTTCCAGTCGGTGCCAGAACTTTGGAAACGGCTCCTGCCGGATGTATAGGGCGAGACAGCGGGCAGCTGTGGCACCGCTTGTCATAACCAACCACGCGATGCTTTTTGCTGCGCCAGAGAGCACCATGGCTCCATTTGGAAACTGCGACACCGTGGTTATTGATGAGGCACACCATCTGGAAGACACTGTAACCAGCCAGCTTTCAGAAACACTGGCGACTGGCACTATCTCGGCACTGGGGCAGATTGCAGAGCTGCCGGAGGCAGCCCTTGCTGAACTGGCCGCGGCCGAGCGTACCTATGGCCATCTCATGGCTGAGGTAAAGGGGTTTCTTACAGTGCGGACAGCAGGACAGCCCCAGAACTCATCGATAACCATCTCCAATGAGCTGCGCGCCGATCCCGCGTTCCTTCGACTGGTAAAGACCTGCAAGGAAACAGTCCTGGGTCTTGCAGCTGCTGCAGCGGGCATATCCAGACTGATTGACCAGGCCGGCAGCGCTGAACCCGCCGGCCCTCCCACTGGCAAATACCTGTGGGGCACCGAGGCGCCGACAGCGCTACTGCCTGTAGTAGAGCCGATGGCGAGTCCTGCGGAGCTGTCGCTCATCGTTTCTGGCCTTTCGCGCTGTGCTGCAGTGCTCGAGCAATGTTTCACTGGAGCGAGAGATGGCTATGTGGCCTGGCTGGAACTGCATAGCCAGCAGCCTGAGATCCACGAGGCTCCGGTAGAGATAGGCGGACTGTTTTCGGAAAAGCTCCCGGATGAGGTGTCTTCCCTTGTCCTTACTTCAGCCACACTGGCGATCCATGGATCGTTCTCCTATTTC
>JAJZMA010000098.1 GCA_021850405.1 bacterium | reverse complement strand
AATGAGTAGCTGTGAAGGTTCGGGCCTCGGTGAAAAAGATCTGTGACCGCTGCAAGATAATAAAGCGGCATGGGGCTCTTCGCGTGATCTGTGAGAATCCCAAGCACAAGCAGCGGCAGGGTTAGCAGTGGCGCGTATTTCAGGAGTTGATATTCCCAGGGATAAACACATCCTGATTTCCCTGACATACATTTATGGCATTGGCGAGACGACCGCCCGCAGGGTGCTGCAGATGGCAGGAATAGCCCCGGATGTGCGCACAGACTCGCTAACCGATGCGCAGGTGGGCAAGATCCGGGATGTTATAGCGAGACATCTGCAGGGAAAGGTCGAAGGGGACCTGCGCCGGCAGGTAGCGTTGAATATCAAGCGGTTGATGGAGATCGGTACATACAGGGGCCTTCGGCACCGGAGGGGCCTGCCCGTGCGAGGGCAGCGCACAAGGACCAACGCAAGGACAAGGAGAGGGCCGCGCCGCACAGTTGGAGTACGACGCAAGGCAAAGTAGCACCAGCCCAACATGCTGGAAGCAAGGCAATAAGTAATTAATAACTGTATAGCTGGGGAATAGATAGGCAAATATGGCAAAGAAGAAGGTTGTAAGGACGAGGCGCCGGGAGCGGAAGAATATCGCTGTCGGGCAGGCGCATGTGCTCGCCACGTTCAACAACACCATAGTTACGCTGACCGACCCCCAGGGCAATACCCTGGCGTGGGCGTCTGCGGGCGGACAGGGCTTCAAGGGCTCCCGCAAGAGCACGCCGTTTGCGGCCCAGGTGACTGCGGAAACTGCTGCCAAGCGGGCCATGGAGCATGGCCTTAAGCACGTCGAGGTCTTTGTCAAGGGTCCCGGAGCAGGGCGGGAGTCCGCGATCCGGAGTCTGCAGGCGACCGGGCTTGAGGTGACCGCAATCAGTGATACAACTCCAATTCCGCACAATGGCTGTCGCCCATCCAAGCGGCGCCGGGTTTAGGAGAGGTAGGGAAGTAGATGGCTAATCCACACGCACCAGCTTGCAGGATGTGTCGCCGCGAGGGGACGAAACTTTTCCTCAAAGGGCAGAAGTGCCTTACAAACTGTACTTTCGACAAGCGCAATGCATCCCTTCCAGGACAGCATGGTCAGGCCCGCCGCCGGAAAGCTTCGGATTACGGTGTGCAGCTGCGTGCCAAGCAACGGGTACGGCGGCTTTACGGTGTCATGGAGGCTCAGTTCCGTCGCTACTTTGAGCACGCAGAGAGGTCCAAGGAAGTTACCGGCACTGCGCTGCTACAGCTTCTTGAGACCCGTCTGGATAATGTTGTGTACCGGCTCGGATTTGCTGCTTCCCGCAAGGAGGGAAGGCAGCTTGTGAGCCATAGGCATTTTACCGTCAACGGTCGGCCCTTAAACATCGCCTCGGCGCACTTGCGCCCCGGTGATGTGGTGGCCGTACGGGGCAAAAGCAGGGAAGTGCTGCCGATTATGAAGGCACAGGAGCTTGTGGGACAGCGGGCGGTCCCGGCCTGGCTGCAGCTGGATTCGTCAGCTTACAGTGGCAAGGTGCTGCGGCTTCCAGAACGGGCAGAGATGGACCATTTCATCGACGAGCAGTTGATCGTCGAGTATTACAGCAGGTAGACAGGACAGCAAACGGGCACAGTGCAGCTGCGACGGCAGCGGCATAGGAACGGTAAGGTGGCGGACGCGCGACCGCTATGAGGGCAGGCCAGATTTTATGGTTGATACGATTCGCAAACCAAGTATTCGCGAGGTAGAAACCTCGGAGAGCTACGGCAAATTTGAGATTGAGCCGCTCGAGCCGGGGTTTGGGGTGACACTGGGCAATTCCCTGCGTCGGGTGCTCCTGTCATCCCTGCCGGGCGCAGCCATTACCTCAGTTTCCATTGACGGCGTACACCATGAGTTTTCCACAATTCCGCACGTCAAGGAAGATGTAATTGAGATGCTTCTCAACATAAAGGACATCAATGTGGTGTCTCATTCCGCTGAGGCGGTGCGTCTTTCGCTGCAGGTGCGCGGCCCAAAGGTAGTCACCGCAGGGGATATAGAGACCACCAGTGATGTTGAGATCCGCAACCCTGAGGTAGTGATCTGCACGATCGACAGCCCTGAGACTGAACTCCGGATGGATTTTACCGTTGAGAGGGGCCGCGGGTATGTCACTGCAGACCGCAACAAGAGCGAGAACCAGCCCATTGGTGTCATTCCTGTGGACGCTATCTTTACTCCAGTCCGCAAGGCGAACTTCACTGTGGAGAAGACCAGGGTTGGGCAGGATACTGACTGGGACCGTCTCATTGTTGAGCTCTGGACAGATGGTACGATCGCGCCGCCGGAAGCCATTGCAGCTGCAGCTTCCATTTTCACGCAGCATCTGGGGCTGTTTGTCGGGTTTTCAGAGAATCTGGTAGTTCCGGTTGCCGAGGTTGCCCACTCCAACGATATTGCCGAGCGGTTGGCCGATGTGCCAATCGAAGAACTGGAGCTGACGGTGCGGGCGCTGAATTGCCTGAAGGCCAACGACGTTACCAAGGTTGGACAGCTGGTTGCATTCCGGCAGGAGGATCTGCTGACGCTCCGCAATTTTGGGCAAAAGTCCCTCGACGAGATTCGTGAAAAGCTGGTTGAGCGAAACCTGGTGACCCCGGTTGAGCTGGAGACACTTTTCCAGCCATCCCATAGCAACGTATAGCGTATAAAGACAGCAGGAGACA
>JAJZMA010000236.1 GCA_021850405.1 bacterium | reverse complement strand
GCTCCATCGCGCCTGAATCAATAAGAAGCGCACCCAGGACAGAGCGTTCTGCCTCAGTGTCGTGCGGAAGCACCCGGCGCTCAGGCGCAGATCCCGGTACCGCTCCCGCAGCAACGCCGCGGAACTCCTGGGCAGAGCTACTCATCCTTAATCACACCCTTCTCTCTTGGTCGCAAGTTACAGTCGCCACTTGCCCGAATTTTTCCTGCAGCCTACTCGGCCGCTACCACGAGACGCAACGTTGCAACCACATCCGGATGGAGGGTCACCTTCACCTCGTGTGGCCCAAGGGACTTTATGGCAGGCTGGACCTCTATCTTGCGCTTGTCGATCACAATGCCGGCTTCCCGTTTTAGCTGCTGGGCAATCTCTGCCGCTGTAACAGTGCCAAAGAGTCTCCCGCCCTCCCCTGAGCGGGCATGCACGGTAAGCGTCATTCTCTTGAGCCTTGCCTCAATCTCCCTTGCCTCTTCCAGCGCCTTTTCCAGCCGTAGCTGCGCCGCCCGCTGCTTCTGTTGCACCTGGGCAATGATGTGCTCATCTGCGACCACTGCAAGGTGCTTGGGAACAAGGAAGTTCCTTGCATAGCCAGGAGAAACCTCCTTGACATCACCTGCTGCCGCTGTACCCTCAACCGGTTTCAGAAACAATACCTTCATCAGCCTATATCTCCTGCCAATCGTTCATAAACCCATGCAGAACTTTCCTGCATGCTCCCTGCCGCATCCCGTCAGATTCCTTTAGGTTCCAGGGCTGAGCCCTTTTACCCTGTGCCCAGTAGTGCTACTGCCTGCCCTAGCCTGCCGCCTTGTCCTTGCTGGAAGAATTATCCACCCCTGGAGCTGACTGTTGCCCACCCTCTCCCTGAGCCCCATCTCCTGCGCCGGCGTTCTTCCCACGGGACCCGCTCCCATGACCAGGCCACGCCATCCCATGATGCCTCCAGCTTTCCCAGAACTGCCGCGCCATCTGGCCGCCATGGTCCAGATCCATATGCAGGCTGCTCTGCCCTGAGGCAAGCTGCTGTTCATGAAAGGCAACGACATCCCGGGGGCAGGATGAAACAAACAGCTTCAGGGCCAGCAGGGTCAGTGCAAGCACGTCCAGCTCCCCCACCAATGGAAGGCTGGCAGGCAGATCCACAAATGGGCTATAGATTGCGGCAAGAGTTGCTGCCAGAGCCATTTTTTTCGGCAAAGAGATCCTCGGATCCTTCATGAGACAGTAGGCAAGCTCCCCAAAATGGGGCAGATCCCTGGCAAAAACAGCTAGCAGGCGTGAAAACATGAAAGCCAATTGTACTAATAGCGCGCCAGAAAAGCATGAGAAGGGCGCACCGAACGATTCTGGTTCACACCGGTACCGGGACCCGGAACAGGTCTATCTGCTGGAAGAGGATAACCCTCAGCGCAGGGAGCGTCCCTCCCGCGAGGTACGCGCTGCTGTGCCCATGCTGCGTCGCTTTGCCCGCTCATAGCGCAGCCACGCACGCGCCATCCTGCGCCTGTGCTCCTGGCGCCGGCGCGCATCCAGCAGCAGCTCAGCTGCGACCACACCGATGGCACCGCCTGTCACCACCTGGACGACACGATTCATACTCTTCTCCCATGCCAGCATCCCGGCCTAAAGGCATCTGGGACCAAAGCAGTCCAGCCTGCTGCTAGCGCCTTGCCCGCTAACACCTACCTTAACTCCAAAGTGTCATCTTATGTTAGTACTAGCTATCAGATTTGTCATCCCCTGTCCAGGAGAGCAGCTCTGGGTGTGCCAGCAGCCACTGCCGCGCTGCATGCTGGTCATGCGCCGGGATTTCGCCATCCAGGACGGCCTCAACCAGTGCCCGCTGGGTCCGGCCCACCCATGGTCCTGCGCGTCTTGCTGCCAACTCCATCAGCGCATCTCCAGAAAGGGGAGAGGAGATAGCCGAGTACCTGCCCTGCTCCTCGAGAGCCAGCATGCGGCGCTCCAGCTCATCCAGGCCATGACAGTCAGGATAGCTTGACGCTACTGTGTCGGCGCGGGCCAGCTCCAGGAGCGGTGCTGCCAGCCCTCCTGCGTCCCGGAGCAGGCGGCGGACCGCAGAGTCAGAAAACTGGGAGTTGTACTGGATGGGGCGCATGTGCAGCGCCACAAGGCGTGCCACATTTTCGACAAGCTCCTTCCCAAGGCGCAAGGAGAGGAGCTCCTCTCGCGCCATGGCGGCCCCTGCTTCAGCGTGGGCGTGGAACGTGTGGTTGCCCTCCTGGTCCGCCAGATGGGTAACCGGTTTTCCCACGTCGTGGTAGAGCGCAGCCAGGCGCACCAGCAGCTGGGGAGGCGCTGCCTCGACCGCTGCGGCACTATGGCCAAAGACATCGTAGATGTGGTATCCACCCTGTGGTACACCCCGCATGGCATCCACATAGGGCAGGGTCTGGAGGAGGAGCCCGGTATCTGCTGCCAGCTGGAGTGCACGCCGCGGGGCCTTGCCCAGCAGGAGCCGCGACAGCTCCATGGTGATCCGCTCAGCGCTGACAATGGCAATCCGGCCCGCCTGGGCCGAGATAGCCTCAATGACCCGATCCGAGAGGGAAAAGTCGAGCTGGGAGACAAAACGGAGTGCCCGCCACATCCGTAAAGGATCCTCAGAGAAAGTTCCTTCCGGGGGTAGCGGGGTGTCCAGCAGTTTTCTTTCCAGATCCAGGAGCCCCCTCCCGGTCAGATCCAGTAGCTCGCCGGTCAGCCTCTGGGCGATGG
>JAJZMA010000229.1 GCA_021850405.1 bacterium | reverse complement strand
CAGGCGCTTCGCCATAGCCCTAGCGAAGCCTGCGAGAGCAATGCTCTCTCGGCCTCAATCCCTTACGGGAAGAGGAGGTCGGCTGCGGCGAAGTGAATTCGCCTTGGCCTCCGGAGTATTGTCACTGGCGAGGTGAGGGCGCAGAGTAAGAGCAGGGATGACTGTGTATAAGGGGTGCGCCATGAGTGATATTGCCAGTCTGCTGGATGAACACGTAGCTCTCCGGTGTGAGTGTATCGACCGTATCTTTCTCAATGGCTACATCCCCCGGCTCCAGGATGCACAGGGCCTCAGCTACTTCTTGCGGGAACATCGCGGTGAGGAGATCTCCCGCTACGCCCTCATCGGAGAGATGACCAAAGCCTTCGTGGCCGAGGTTGACCGCATGGCTGAGGAGAAGAACGTCCCGGTGGTGCATTTTGAGCGCGGGCAACGCAAGGAGGCCATCGCTGCACCGTACCTTGCTGCTGCGAAGCGCGAGGGCGTGGTCATGATCGGTATCGCCCAGGAGAAGGCGAACGCCTTCCGCGCCGTCAACAAGCTGCAGCGGGAGAAGGGCAAGTACGCCGTCACCCGCACCTCGGTCTTTGTGAAGCACATCTATTTCTACATCTGGGATAACGACTTTGGGCCCAGCTTCATCAAGATCTGTACGTATGCACCCTGGAGCATCCGGGTCTGGCTCAACGGCAATGAGTGGCTCAAGCGCCAGATGGAGCATCGGCACATTGCCTACCAGCCGCTCGACAATGGCTTTGCCTCCGTAGATGATCCGGTCGCTCTCCAGAAGGCGGCGGACCGGCTCAGCCCGGCCCACATTCAGCGCTACTTCGACAAGTGGATCTACCGCCTCCCCAGCCCGCTCACCCAGCACGACCGCACATCGGGCTATGCCCACCAGCTGTCCATCCTCCAGATGGAGATGAGTTGCACCGATGTCTTCGACCGCCCGCTCCATGGACGGCAGTTCTTTGAGGAGGTGATCCGCGACCAACTCGACCTGGGGCGACCCGAAAAGATGCAGGTGCTCTTCCACAAGCGCATCCCACGCCGGAAGGGAGAAGGCCCCTTCAAGACACGGATCTTCTCCTCTGGCGTCAACCCATCGATCCACATAGAACACAGGAGGACCTCCATCAAGCAGTACTGGAAATGCGACCGCGCCCTGCGTACTGAAACCACCATCAACGATGCCCACGACTTTGGAGTGGGCAAACTCCTTGCCAATTTCAATACCCTCCGGCAGATTGGCAACGATATCAACCACCGTCTCCTGGATCTCGAACGCCAGACCCAACAGTGCACCCCAGCGGCAACAACGTTCGAGACCATGGTCCTGCCTTCGGGAGATGCCGGCCACCGGGCGCCGGCTCTTCGCTTTGGAGACCCCCGTGTAGTGGGCCTCTTTGCCGCCCTGTGCGACTTTCGCCTGCTCATCACCGGCGTGCGCAACAAGGACCTCCGGCCCCTCGTCGAGCACCACCTTGCCCATCCCTACTCAACGCGCCAGATGTCGTATGACCTGCGCCGGTTACAGCGAAAAGGGCTTGTGGAACGTCAGCCTTACTCCAATCGCTATCTCATCACTGCACTCGGACGTCAGCTCATCCTCTTCTGTGCAAAGTTCTATTCCCGTGTGATTGGCGCCCACCTCGGCCAACTCGACAATCCTCGCTCCCAATCCCCCCTCGCCATCGCATGGCGCAACTTCGATCACCAGGCTGACACCCTCCTCGCTTCCCTCCATATCCCAGGCTGAAACTCCCCCATTTCTCTGCTCGTTTGGGTCAGTTAAGCCGCTTAAGCGCGGCTAAAGGCCTATCTGTCTTGAGTCCTTGTGCGTGGCAGTGCGCTCAGGGCGGTGAATCCGGGCAGCCAGCGCCTGTGCCTGCCTTCTGATTCCTGCGCCGTCAACAACCATCCTGGTTTCCCTCATCCGGTCGCGGCGGCGGTCGCGCTCGGCTTCGCTGGGGCTGATCTCGTCGATCTCGGGCAGCTTCATAACCATCTAAATTTACTCCAGCATGGGGGGCAATGTCATTACTTTTCTGTAACTATGCTCCCTGAAAAATGCCATTTTCCCTGCGGCAATAATGACGTTTCATCATGCGCCCGGCCTTGCAGTGGAAGGCAGGATTCCACTGTCCGACAGAGATGTATGCGCGGTTTCAAGGGGAGGACAGGATGGGGAGGGCGAGCCGGCGGTCAGGATCGAACTGACGACCGTCGGTTTACAAAACCGATGCTCTACCACTGAGCCACGCCGGCATAGTGCGAGATTAGCATGCCTGACACTGGACGGGGATATAACTTCGTGCCGGGAAACTGCCCCGGCGCGCCGTGTGGTGTGGGGATGATATCTGGCATGGGCCCTGTGCATGACACGTACGGGACAGGCACGGGAGGAGCCCCGTTCTGGGGTAGGCTTGGTGAGTGGAAGAGCAAGAGGCAGCCTCAGAGCTGCAGATAGCCTGGCACCTGGAGGGTGGCGCGCCTGCAGGTGCGATCCCGACCCGCTGGGTCGCGCAGGACAGCACTTGGGTCCAGCTTACGGTCGCAAGGGCGGCCATCCTTGGTGGAACAGTTGGAAGTGTCGAGGAGTTTGTCCGGTCCACCCGGTTTGATCTTGAGCATTCCGATACGCAGTGGAACGACCCGCAGCTGGCCAGGTCCTACCTGCGCCAGTGGGAGCGCAACTGGAGCCAGGGGCGCGACTACAGATCGTCGTACTAGAGGT
>JAJZMA010000020.1 GCA_021850405.1 bacterium | reverse complement strand
TTGAAGCTGATCATGCCGGCCTCACCGTGTTCTTCGACGAGCAGATCGAGCAGGGTCTCCGCCGGATCCTGCTGGCGCAGGTCACCGATGTGGGCCAGGCTCTGGCCGACCAGCGACTGGTTCCTGCCGGACGCGACGGAGGTGAGGATCACATCTGTCCAGGCTACCTCCATGCAGGAGCGGGTCTCGTCCAGAATCTCCTGGCGGAGAAGCGGATCCCGAAGCCGCAGGACGAGGGCATCAAGGCCGCCATCGAGAGCCCACTGCGGGGCTAACTGGGTGAGGGTGGAGCTTCCGGCCGTATAGGGATAGCAGTCGAAGGCGACATCAACGCCATGCTGCGCCGCTGCCTCGATGCGTTCGAGTACGGCCGCCTGCCGGGGCCAGTTGGCGCGTCCCACTGCCTGCAGGTGAGAGATCTGCAACCTGCAGCCGGTGCGGCGGGCCAGTTCCAGTTGTTCCTCCACGGCAGACTCCAGACCGGAGGCGTAGCTGCGCATGTGGGTTGCGTACACCTTGCCGTGCCGGGCAACCACACGGCAGAGGCGTTCGAGTTCCTGCTGCGGAGCACAGGAGCCGGGGGCGTACATCAGCCCCGTGGAGAAACCGATCGCACCCTCCGAAAGAGCCTCATCGAGCAACTGCTCCATGCGATCCATCTCTGCTTCGGTGAGGGGCCTCTGCTCGTTGCCGGCAACCTCGATGCGCAGGCTGCCGTGGCCGATCAGGGAGTAGACGCTGGCCAGGGGAGCGCTGCTGAGGGCTTCAAGATAGGCGGCGGCGCTGGGCCATCCCCAGTGCTGCTGGCCGCACAGAATGCTGTTGGCAAACTCATGCACGGCGTTGGCGTGCTGCGCCATGGGATAAGGCGAGAATCCGCAGTTGCCCACAATCTCCGTTGTGACACCCTGCCGCGTCTTTTCGGTCCGGCCCTGCAGCACCTGAAGATCGGAGTGGCTGTGGGCGTCAAGAAACCCGGGAGCTGCGATCAGACCGGTGCAGTCCAGGAGGCGGGCGCCGGATGGAGGGGTGAGGTGTCCAATCTCCGCAATCCGCTCGCCGGCGAGCAGTAGATCCGCGCTGCGTGCGGCTGCGCCTGAGCCGTCCACCAGGGTAGCGTTCTTCAGCAGGATCATATTGTTCGGTTGAACCTGTGCGTCGGGCTGTGTGCTCGGGACTGTTGCGTTGTGGTGGATCATCCGGTCTACAGAATAGTCTCTGCGGGGTACAGGCATCTTCCGGGGGAGCGACCCCGTGTTGCATAGCATCCTTTGCTTCAGTACCTCCGGGTTCAAATATCTCGGGGGTTGCCTTGCCTTCGCGCTCACCGCCACGCTAAGCAGTGGCAACCGGCCTCATCGGTACCTTTCTCAAGGGACGGGCATACGCCCAGGACGGGGCTGGCCCGGAGGAAGGCGACGCTGCTTTCAAGACCTGGATCCACTTCTACAGATCCCATCGACCTCTTGGTCGCCTCATCTTCAATCCGCCCATCAGCCGCTCCAAATACTGGAACAAACCCTTGATCACCTGCAGCCGTCGATCCGGCAAGCCGTGAACAGGAGGTGCAGCCCGGTATCTGTGAGCAGAGTCACAATCGTTCAGCCGATGGAAGATATACTGGAACTTCGTGCAGATGCAGTGTGCGATGCTGGACGTATGACCCTGGTTTGGCTTCGAGTTGCGGTGATTCTTTACGGCGTGGCCGCCTTGGCAGTGTTGCCGGCCGCGCTCTATAACCGCCCTCGCTGGCGGCATGTTGCGCTTCCATCCGCGTTCACCGGGGCATTCTTCCATTTCGTCTCCATCACGGAGACACTGTATGCGGCGCACCGCGCCATGCCCGTCGATACCCACGAGACGCTCTCCATGCTGGGCTTGTTGCTGGTGGTGGGCTTCCTGCTTCTGGCCGCTCGTTATCGGACCACCAGCTTCGGCATCTTTCTGTTGCCCATTGCCGTGCTGATGGCGAGTCTTCCGGCGTTTCATCCCGGGCATGAAAGAATTGCCTACCCGCTGGTGCGCAGCGGATGGATCTTTCTGCATATCGCGCTGCTGCTGGCGGCTTATGCGGCGATGTTCCTCTCCTTGATTGCCAGCCTGCTGTATCTCGTGCAAGAGCAGCGGCTCAAGAAGAAGCGGATGGAGTCCAAACGCGGTTGGCTGCCGCCACTCGAGACGCTGGATCAGATAGGGCTGAACTCGCTGCGCCTGGGCCTTCCGTGCATGACTGCCGGACTACTGATTGGGACGGTGCTGGCGCTGGACTCCATGGGAACAGCCTTCTTTGCCGACCCCAAGGTATTGCTCTCCTTCGCCATGTGGGTAGCTTATGTGCTGATGATCTTCATCCGCACCCACAGCGGGCTGCGCGGAAGACGTGCGGTATATCTCTCCAGCTTTGTCTTTGTGGTGATGATTGCCGTCTGGGCGGCGAACTCCTTCTCCGTCGTGCATAGGTTCAAGACGCCATGAGTGATTGCAGGCAGGGTGCGCAACACCATCCGGAGACGGAGATCACGGCGCAGGCTTCGACGCCGCCATCCCGGTTGCTGCTGCTGGGGGTGAACCATACCACCGCTCCGGTAGGGATGCGAGAACGGCTGGCGATCCCGGGTCACCGGCTGGCGGAGGCGACCCGCACCCTTGCGGGCCAGCCTGGAATCCGCGAAGCGATGATCCTCTCCACCTGCAATCGCGTGGAGATTCTTACCGTCCAGGATGGTTGGAATGGCGGGCAGGAGGCTGGCGAT
>JAJZMA010000154.1 GCA_021850405.1 bacterium | reverse complement strand
TGCGCAGCCGCAATTTTAACGGAATCTCAGGGTGCTCAACCATCCTTTTGCTGACGTAGGGAATGTCGGTTGCACCCCATGCCCACCTTTTTATCTGGTTGTACTGGGTCACATGGGAGCCCGCATAATCCCTGCTGCGTGGAGCATCTCCAGATACTGTCATGAATGCTGGCCGCACATGCAGGTGCTCACCATAATGGAAAAAACTCTTCCAGAAAAACCGCGAGTCTTCCGGGATCACATCGTCATCCCAGTAACCCACCTCGCTCAGCATATGGAGAGACATGGTGTAGGAGGAGAACATGACGAGCCTCTCAGGATGCTGGTGCAGGAACATCTGCCACTGTGTGGCCGCAGTGGCCATAACCCGTATAGCCGCCGGAACTCTCCACAGGTTGTTCATAAAGACAGGTATCGGCTGCCAGATGGAGGTCAGCGGCTCCTCTACCGTGTGGAACTGACATGCTATGTAGGCAAAATACTGCGGGTGCAGCCGGAAATCGGAATCCAGGTCTGTAACCAGTGTTCTGCGCGGGTCCAGGCCCATCTCATCACAGGCTTTGCGCAGCACGGGGCCCGCATAAGCCATGGCTGCAGACTTGCCTACGACAATACCAGGCAACAGCGGGTCCCGGATATGGATAAATGCTGCAAACCCGGCACCATACTCCTCCCGCAGGCGCCTGACATTCTCAATACCGCCCAGGTCCGTTTCCCGCGTGATGATAGCGCAGACCTTTTGACTTGCAGGATACTGCTGTGCTGCAAGTGCTGCCACAGTGCCCTTGAGCACCTCGTACTTTTCGGTATAGGTTGGGATCAGTGCACACTGCGTTATGGCCCCTTCCTCCCCAGCTCCACGGGCTGCTACCAGCTCCCTGTATCTCGCGGCCCAGTCAGTTCCTTCGACCTCCCGGACAGCCGCAAGGGTGCGCCGCACCCCTCTCACAGTCACTGCTGTCCGAATGAACCAGTAACAGTCGAGCAGGATCGCCCCAAGACCCATTATCCACAGCAGCGAGGGGTCGTTAAACCGGATAAGGAAGGCGAGCAAAACCGGAGTGGCAAGTACTGCCCAGGTGATGCCACCTGGAAATATCTCCAGCAACCGCTGCCTTGCATGCGGCGACACCTTCCCTGAGACCAAAGCAACTGCCATAGGCACATTCTACTTGCTGACGACACAGCCACAAGCCCTCCCCCCTGCAGCGTGCCAGGATAATGCGAGAGGCCGTATCATCCCATCTAGGCCCCCTTAGCTCATCGGTAGAGCATCCGACTTTTAATCGGTTGAGGCAGGTTCGATTCCTGCAGGGGGTACCAGCCAGAACCGGGAAGCCAGCAACGAACGATCCCTCTGGTGGACACACACAGGCTCCGGGATGGTCAGAGGGCAGCCACAGGACTACATATAAAGATGGCATATCACGTCAAGGAAAGCTTCTACACGCTGCAGGGGGAGGGGGCCCATACGGGGCGCCCAGCAGTCTTTTTACGCTTTGCCGGCTGCAACCTCTGGAATGGGCTGGAAGGCTCCCGCAGCCATGCTGTCTGCACATTCTGCGACACCGACTTTGTCGGCACAGATGGGGACGGCGGTGGCCGGTTCAGCACAGCCGCAGCTCTGGCGGATGCTGTGGCCAGGCTCTGGCCCATTACAGACAGGGAAGCCCAGGGGCAGATACGCTACGTCGTATGCACCGGAGGAGAACCACTGCTTCAGCTGGATCCGCCGGCAATCGACGCCCTGCATGGAGCCGGATTTGAAATTGGCCTGGAGACCAACGGCACTATAGCCGCTCCAGCAGGAATTGACTGGTTATGTGTGAGCCCCAAGGCAGGCGCCACCCTGAAAATCCTGGCCGGTGATGAGCTGAAGCTTGTATACCCACAAGCGGGAGTTGTGCCGGAAGAGTATGAAGGACTTGCCTTTGGCCGCTTTTCCCTCCAGCCGATGGATGGGCCAGACCTGGAAAGCAATACAAAAGCTGCTCTTGCCTACTGTCTTTCGCACCCGCGGTGGCGCCTAAGCCTCCAGACGCACAAGCTGCTTGGAATCAGATGATCGAGATCTTCCGCCAGTTCCAGTTTGAAGCAGCACATCGCCTCCCAGCCTTGCCTCCTGGGCACAAGTGCTCGCGCCTGCATGGGCATAGCTATCGCGTGGACGTTTTTGTGGGCGGAGACCTGCGGGCAGAAGAGGGCTGGATCATGGATTTTGAGGAGGTAAAGGCTGCATTTTCCCCAGTCGTCGAACAGCTGGACCACCACTATCTCAACGAGATTGCGGGCCTGGAAAACCCGACCTGCGAACTGCTGGCCATCTGGATATGGGACCACCTGCAGCCGCTACCACTCACAAAGGTGATCGTGCACGAGACCTGCACGACGACCTGTAAGGCGGGAACGTCGGCCGGCGGTGGCGGCCAGTTCAATTCCCCTCAGGGCGTGGCATTCGACCCGACCGGCAGGCTCTACGTCGCCGAGAAGCCGAAGAGCGCGGCCGAGTTCCTGCGGCGGATGGGGCTCGAAGCGCGCCTCGCCGAGTGCTCGTTCGTCGAGACGAGCCGCCTCGGGGAGCAAGCGCTGCTCTCCGAGCTTCTGCAGGAGATGGCCGACGGATGCAGCATCGGCGTGCTCTCGGAAGCCGGTTGCCCCGCCGTCGCCGATCCGGGACCCAGGATCGTGCGGGCGGCGCACGCAAAGGGAGTGACCGTCGTGCCCCTGGTCCGTCCCCCGTCGATCCTTCTCCCACTGATGGCGTCGGCTCTCAAC
>JAJZMA010000104.1:426-2780 GCA_021850405.1 bacterium | reverse complement strand
TCCTAAGCTCGGCAAGAGACCTGACCCAGGAATGGGCGCCCACTGCATGTTTGTGCCCTGGTAAGCGTAGTTGTAAGGCGCCACCTTGAAGCCCGACGGCGCGTTGTAGATGTTGTTGCTCAACTGGGCCAAGACGGGACCAAAGAGCGAGTACATCTGGTTCACAATCTGGTAGCCCTGATCCTGAGCTTGGACCAGCAGCGCCGTGATGTCATTGGCGTTCCAGGTCTGCGCCGCCGAGGCGAGCGTGGAGGCCGACTGGGACAGGGCGTTGGTGGTCTGGCTCAAGGCTTTCGGCGGGGCGCTTCCTGTGAAGAGGGCCTGAATGGACTGCACGAAGTAGTCGGTTCCCTGCTTCAACGAGTTGTAGAGCGTCTGGCCTTGACTCTGATACGTGTTGCCGTAGGCCGTAGCCCCGAGGCCCAGCCCCAGCTTGTTCATGAGCTGCTGCATCGAGGGCAGCGCCATCATGCGTGAGGAAAGAACCGTGCTGAGCTGATTGGCAATCGACTGCTTGAACGAGTCCATAAAGCTCGTCGGGGCCTGCACGTTCCCCTGTAGGGCGGAACTCATCCCCGACTGCAGCGCACTCGCGAAACTCTGGCCTACCTGGAGGGCAAACTGACTGATCTGGAGATCGTGAATCAGTTGCTGCACGGCAGGAATGTCCGCCTGGCTAATCAAGCCCTGCGAGAGGTCCTGCTGGAAAGTCGAAATCGCCGTGCTCAGATTCCCGAGGGCCTGAGAGGCATACGAGGACCAGTCCCCAAAGTTCAGGAAGGCTTGCCCTGCCGCTTTGGTGGAAATGCGAAGCTGCTCCATCGCGGACGGGATGGCCTCGGCCTGGGCCTCGATGTTCTGCAACTGGGCGTTAATCTCGGCAATCTGCTGCGCCCCGTAGGGCGTATTGCTCAACACGCCGCCTGTACCAAACGACATCGAGGTGCCGTACTTCGAGAGGTTCGTGAAGCCCGCGTACTTACCGCCGCCGACCGTATTAATAAAGTTGGCGATGGCGTTGAACTCCGCCTGCAGGTTCTTCACCTGCGTCGTGGAGGTGGCCGCGCCCATCTGCTGGGACAGGTTCAGGAGTTCGTTGTGCGCCAGAATCGCCTGACCCTGCGGGCTGTTGGGGCTAATCGCCCCTGCGCCCATCGGGGTCCCGCCCAACGACGAGATAGCGTTGCCGAACTGCGAGAAGAGTCCCGTGTTCCCGATGCCCAACGACTGGGCCTGGGCATTTAAGAGCTGGCTAATCATCATCTGCTGCTGTTGCTGCTGGGAGACCTGAGCCATGATTTGGGCCAGGGATAACGGAGAGCCGATTTCCTGTGCGTTGGCATTAAATCCTGTAATCGGTGCCCCCGCCGAGGGATTGCTAAGGCTGCTGGCAGCAAATGCCTGCTGATATTGGGGGTTGTTTTTCAGGCCGTTGAAAATACTAAGGACCTGATTGGCATACCCCATGCCCGCACCCAGGTTCCCCTGACCCGCATTGTAGGCCGCCAGGGCCTTTTGGATATTGCCGCCCTCAGCGCGCAGATCACTCTGGAAGATCTTGATGCCCTCCTGGATGTTGGAAATCGGATTCAAGGGGTTCGAGTTATTTTGGAAATAATTCGGATGGGCCGCCTTGTTGATCTGCATCAATCCGTAAGAGCCCGCATTATTGGAGGCAAAGGGATTGCCGCCCGATTCCTCCGTCATGATAGCCGAAATCAGGTAGGGGCTCATCCCCGACTGCTTGGCCAATTGCGCCACCAGAGGACTCCACGCACTCACGCTGGTGGCCTGCAGGATGGGACTCCCATTGTAGTAGGACCCCAGGCTCTTCAGAGTCGCAGCGCGTTGACCTCCCGACAACCGACTCCAATTCATGCCGTAGAGCCGCTGCGCCGCTGCCGCCAAGGAGGAGTTGTTGATGTTAACGCTCTTCTGAGTCGGACCTCCGCCCGACGAAACCCCCGTCTGATGCGGGGCCTTAGGGGCATTGGGATTAATCGCATTCATGTACTGCTCGAACTGGTTCAAGATCGAAGTAAGGCTGTTAACATTGCCGATGTCGGCATTCGCGGCCTTAGCCATCAGAACGGCGGCCTGGTACTGCAACTGAGCCGACTTAATCTGGGTGTTCGTAAGATTTGTATTCATCTGAGCCAGCGCCTGTTCAGGCTGGACCACTTCGGTGTTCATCTGGGACACAAACGCAGCCAATTGGCCTCCAGGATTCGTGATGCCGCTCATTGCCTGTTGAACCTTCGCGAAGTCATTCTGATAGGTGGCCATGATCTGAGCGATCTGAACAGCGACCTGGGTGTACTGCGAGCGGCCCTGTTGGGCATTGCTCATCATGG
>JAJZMA010000104.1:0-395 GCA_021850405.1 bacterium | reverse complement strand
TGCTGAATCGTGTGCATCTGCTTCAGGGCTTGCTGGCCTGCCGTAAAGGAGGCCACAATGTTGGACCACACCCCTGAGTATCCTTGGGCTTCCAGCGTGAGCTGCAAGAGCCCCTCATACTGCGAAGTAATTTGGGGAGCCAGTTGGGCAATCGTCTGCTCAAGCTGATTACGCTGCTGAGTGAGGCTCGCAGCGGTCATCGCTCGTGTGGTAGTGGGGTTGGCCATTTCATTATAGCTGATAGGCCCTAATTTGGCAAGCATCCCATTCAGCGTTTGCAACTGGACTTGGGCCGCACCCATCGTCGCCATCGAGCCCCCGAGAGCCTGAGACTGATAGCCAACCCGTTGGGCGAAGGTGTTGGGCGACGGAATCGTCGCTTGCAAGAAGCCCGT
>JAJZMA010000051.1 GCA_021850405.1 bacterium | reverse complement strand
AACGCTACGCACCTACCCTTTCTTTTGTACCAGAAGAATCAGGTTAAATTGGCAGCCGGTCAGCAAGCTGGGGGACCACAGCCAGGACCGCCCCAACCTGTGTGAGGATCTCTGCAAAATCCACTGGACTGGAGAGATCCAGAATCCACGAGTACTCGGCTGTCAGCTTTTCCACAATCAGCGTCCCATTGGCCGACACAATCCCTATATGGACGCTCGGCCGGTTTTCTTCCGGAAAAACCTTTGCAAGGAGTACCTGAACCGTGCCCAGCCAGCTATTGGCTTCCTCGAGGCTCTGGAGGTCATACCCGCCGTCCCCCAGGATAAACTCCCCCTCCAGTTCAATAGCTGGCTGTGGGACGAGACTGGAATGGGGGCAATCAAGGTCATCATCGTGGTACAGCTCACACTCCGCAGTGGCACCATAGACTGTGACATAGGTCAGCAATGCATCCCAGCCAAAACTGAGATGAGCATGGTAGCGCGATCCGATCTCTGCCGAGTTCAGGCGCAAGAGCGCGGAAAATCGACGCTCACCACTGGACGGTTCAATCTCATGCCGAACATCATCGATGGCAAGATCATGCTCCCGTGCGGTTTCCAGCAGAGAAGTGGCGAATTCCTCATAGTTGGGAATGTAGACCGTTATCCCCTCATCCTCAGAAGCAGGGAAAGAGCCTTCCTCGTTCACGCCTCTGGGTGACCCCGAGCCCCAGAAATTGCCACTGTGGCCATGCCAAGAATAAATAGCAGGGCAGTTATCAGAACAATGGGAACTTCAACAGCGGGGGTGGTGTCGCCAGCCAGGGCTATGACCCCCCCAATGACGAGCCCTGCCATTGCTGCTGCCAGTAACCCAACAGCTATAAAAAGTGCCCAGTCCCGCCCTCTCGCCCCTTCCGGGGCATCTTCCTTGGAATAGTCTGAGTTTTCCATGCAGGTATTCTATCGCGAAACCTACATCCCCCACCCCAGAGGCAACCCTCCCCTGTTGCCAGGCTAAAGCACGCTGGACGGTACAGGCCCCTCCGATGGAGCAGTACCCACAAAATAATCCACTTTTTAGCTCTGGGAATCTCTGGAGATCAAGGGTGCCTAAAGCAGCAATCCTACGGGCAGGAGCGGCTCCTGGTTGGCGTACCGTAGCAAAATGCTCACAATAACCACAAGAAGCAAAACCACCAAGAACGTTCCCAGTATCAATTCAATCTGTTCCCGGGAGGGCGGCGTATTTCCAAAAGGCATTGCAGGTACACAATAGCATCCACTCTGAGTGGGGCTTGCCCACAGTAAAAGGGGTATTGCTGCCGCGCTGGCCGTCGCGCATCGTTGCTGGGTCCCTACCAGTACAATTAGGAAGGCTGGAGTGTGAACGAGGCTCGTCTTTACACGGTTTTACGAAAACGCACGAATTTACTCCCATTCCGTACACATTCCTGTTACTTCGGACCACCGCGACTGGCCACGTTGCTATAGTGAGCCGGTCGAATATAACTTCCCTGGCTCCAAGGCCAGGTCTTAGGAGCGACCCAACCAGTGCAAATGCAGGGATCTCTGACAGATTCACCGTTACCGACCCTGATCCAGGGGATGCAGAGCGAACGCGCTACAGGAACCCTGTCGGTCGAACACGACAACCAGTCCACAGCACTCTATTTCCTCTTTGGACACCTGTTCCATGCCGACAATGGCACCCAACAGGGGGAGCCGGTAGTCCTGCAGGCGCTCTCCTGGAAGGATGGGGATTTTCAGTTTGATCCAAGGGCCAAACTACCCGCCGATGAGACCATCAAGTCCTCCATTGAGGACCTGATCGCCAGCGCAGGAGTAAATACCGATGCCCTGGATCCATTCCAGCCACCAGTGGCCAGCACAGAGACCATGGTTGCGCCTGCAGAAGCGACAGGAGATGCCAACACCGCTGACACCACAGCTGAACCGGAGATATACTCTCCGCCTACACCTGCCTATACTCCGCCTGAGGTTTACACTCCCCCAGAGGTTTACACACCCCCCGATATCTACGGTTCCCCGGTAGCCGAGGGTGCTGATTCAGTCAGCCCAGAAAGCCTTGAAGAGCCAGCTGGCTATTCCCCGGCTGACCTGGAAGAGGAAAGCTCTCCGGGTCCAGCCCCGACAACCGTGGAACCCGAACCATCCGTACCAGTGACCGCAGGACTGTCGACAGAGGGCACAAGCGCAGAACCTTTCGAGATGTACCCCCTTCCTGCAGGCACATTTATCTATGAAGGACTAAAAACCTCTTTTGTGGATTTTCCGCGACTCCTGGCAACCTTGCGCAATGACAAACACACTGGATACGTAAAGATTAATAATGACGCGAGATCCGGGGTACTGCTGTTCCATGATGGTCACCTGCTTGAGGCTCTCTTTTCGGACTCCGGGATAACCCATTCTGAAGTGGCGTTTACCAAATTCCGTCGAGAGATGGAGAATGGCACCGGCCTCATAGACGTAATTACCCTAAATGGCGATACAGTGGTGGCGCTCGCCCAACTTCTGACTGCCAGACCACTCTATACCGGACTACTGGGCCGTTTTGTAAACTTCGAAGCCCTGCTTGAACATCTCGAAGAAGAACAGATTGATGGATCTGTAGTTGTTCGTGCGGATGATGAAACAGGCATCATTCTGCTCAGAAAGGGAACAGTGCTCGGTGCCTACACCAATGGTCAGCCGCAAATGGCGCAAAGCACAACTGCTGTGTCAACCATCGCCTCCCTCCGCCCCGCCCGAATTGAGGTCATGAGTGGAGCCTCCGACATCC
>JAJZMA010000106.1 GCA_021850405.1 bacterium | reverse complement strand
GCGGGAGCGTGGTGCCCGCCCCCTGGCAGTCGCTGGTGGAGGGCCGTGATTTTGACGCTGGTGATAGTTTCATTAGAGCTACGGCAGACATGGATATCTATTTGGATATGCGTCTATGGGAACGCGGGATTTACATTGGCACTCGCGATGGTTACGCAATGTTAGCCTGTCTTCAGGATTTCATCGCTCATGCGCGTGGAGACATCCCTCTGTTGCTGGAGATTGTAGATGGCCTTCGGGCGCAAAGCAGGACCACCCTCGTCCCTGCAAGTAGCGCTTGCGACGACAGAGGTGCGACACCGTATCCATGGTCACCGGACATGCTGCTAGCAATGAGAAACCGCTGTGATGCGACCTTGTCACTACCTTGGCTGGCAGTAGTAGATGAACGTGGTCTGGGCCCGGCCGGGGAAAGCTTCGTTAAGATGGCTGCTGGTACGAACGAAGAGGCTGACGTCTTCTTATTGTTCCAATCGGTGGCGGGGAATATCGACACTCAATCAGCGGCGGGGAGGGAAATGCTAGATCGCCATGTTGAGTTTATCGCGTCATCACGCCAAGATATCCAGTACCTACTCGATAGTGTAGATAGTTGGCAAATGGGGTTTTGGGGAACGGAGATGGCACCAACCGGCAAGTAGCCTGACATGCCTGATAAGGGAACCACTACCGGGACACCCGGCTGGGCCCTCCTGCTGGCGTCTTTTACGCTCAATCGGGGTGTCCCGTATACCCCGTGGCGGTTCACCACTGCTGCTGTATTACTGGTCAAGTTAACCAGGAAGGGCAGGTAGCATGGGGACCTCCCGCCACAGGGATCTTTTCTCGTTTCCCCCTTTTTCTGTAAATATATGTATAATGAAAATTGATATTAGCAAAATAATGAAAAGGCCTATGATAGACCACGATTATCTTGCTTTCTAGTGCGGCTTAGGGAGATGGGTCCAGTTGGGTCCCAATTGGGAAGCGGAGGTGTCTCGTGGGTCTGGTGTTTAGGCGCCGTGGTCTTTGCCATGGCGGTTTTATAAATGCGGCGGCGTTGACTGCCGCTTCTGGGGGTTGGCTGTGAACTCAAATTCTGATGTGGCTAAACTGCACACCTGGTCGAGCGGTGGCTGGATATCCCGGGGACGGTTGCTGGGGCTTGCCATGGGTGGGGCTACCACCTTGCTCATTGTTGCCGGAGCTACTGGTGCCGCGGCATCTGCGCAGCCCACTGTTGGCCTGGGAACGGCTGCTCCGTTTGCTGTGCTGGCGGGGACGACTGTTACCAATGTTGGAAACACTGACATTTCAGGTGATATCGGGCTCTCCCCGGGCAGTTCTGTGACCGGATTTCCTCCAGGCACGTTGCACGGAGCGCAATATGTGGACGACCCAGTTGCTGTGCAGGCCAAGAGTGACCTGACGACAGCCTACCTGGATGCCGCTGGCAGGACTCCGGTGACTACTGAGTCCAGCAACCTTGGCGGGCTCACACTTGGCCCGGGTGTCTACGCTGGCGCTCCCTCCCTCACCCTGACCGGGACGTTGACCCTCGATGCCCACAACAATCCAGACGCGGTCTTCATATTCCAGGCTCCCAGTTCCACGCTGATCACTTCCGCAGGCAGTGTCGTGCAGCTGACTGGAGGCGCCCAGGCATGTAACGTGTTCTGGCAGGTAGGAAGTTCGGCGACGCTGAGCAGCACCACCACTTTTGTTGGCACTGTACTTGCACTTACCTCCGTGTCAGCCAAGACAGGAGCCACCGTATCAGGTCGTCTTCTCGCGCAGAATGGGGCAGTGACACTGGAGGACAATACAATTACAGTGCCGACCTGTACGGTCGCCACTGCAGCCAGCAGCTCTCCCACCCCAGCTCCCACCGCGGTTCCGACCCAGCTCTCAGGGCCAGCACCAACGGTTCCATCTACCGGAGCTTCAGGATCGTATGACCTGAACGGCATCGCACTGGTGCTGGGTGGGGCTCTCCTGCTTGCGGTAGGGGTTGGAACAGCCGGCTTGCGGCGCCGGGACAGTTGAGCCAGGGGCGCCACGAGCTACCTCTTACGCCCTGACGGCAGCCATGGATGAGGCGGCGCCCCCGACCTGGGGCGCCGCTGCATCCATGGCTGCTTGCCCAGCTGTGCGGACGGGGCACAAGGTGCCTTGATCCTTCCGGTGGCAGGGGTGTAGCCTTACAGGATCATCGTTCCCCCCAGGAGAAGCGGCTCCTCAAGGGATTGTTCATTCTGCTGGGGGCGATGTTACATACCTTTGGCCTGTAGCTTCCCTTGAGGAGCGCGGGGGTAGGTCCGGGGGCACAGATAGCAGGGGAAAATAATGGGAGCCAGTCCAGACATTTATCCGGGAGGCGTGGGGTCCCAGATGGAGCAGGGAGCTGACCGCCTGGCTGGACACGGTCATGACAGCGATGTTCCTTCTGGGCAGCATACCCGGCAGGTGGGTACTACCCCGGTGCTGGGATTGTGGCTGGGCCGCATGCGCTACCTGCCGGAGTGGGCTGGTCGTGTACAGCGGGTGCGCCGGAAAGAGCAGCTACATCTGGTGATGCAGACGTTCGGCTGGACCGACACTGAGGTTGCCGCACGTATTGGGGTGCAGCTTTCGGTGGTGAGAGCCTGGGATCGCGAAGAAGGGCTGCTCCTGTCACCGAGGAACCGCGCCTCCTCGATCCTGGAGCTGTCGGCGCGATCCTTGGCGCCGAAGTACGGCGAGAGCTCGGTCAGCGCGCGCTCCGCGGCCCACCAGGTATCGGCGCCCGCCGCGCGCCAGCGCTTGTCCTTGA
>JAJZMA010000168.1:1700-2800 GCA_021850405.1 bacterium | reverse complement strand
ACTACTACTGGGGGCACGAATGGGACTGGAGAAGGCAGCTGCAGTGAGACCGCAACCTTTGGTCTTACGATCCCATCCAACGCCATGCCTAGGACATACGTATCAACGCTGACAACCACGATTGCTTCTGGTCCGTAAGCTAAAACTGGTCCATCACAAAAAAGGGCTGCTTTTGCAGCCCTTTTTTATTTGTTCTCGCTTTTTCATTCCATTCCGGGTCCGGGCCGGGCGCCGGTGTCAGCCGCCGGCGGCTGCCTGTCTGTCTCCTTCCATTCATTCTCACGCCACATCGCCACCTGTTTTCAGGTAGCATCTTTCGTGTGGCACAGCCGTTTCTTTCCCCAGCGAGTCCAGTGCCTCGGGACCCCAGGGAGCTTCCAGGGAGGCTGCGCGAATGGGATGCACTTTGCTGGAAGGCAGGGACGGCTGCAGGCGGAGGCTTTCTGATAAGGCTCCATGAGCCTGCGATGGTCGCAGGGGTTCGTGCCCGGGTGCTCCTGACTGCGCCTCATGGCGGCAACCAGCTCCGGGATGGGGTAGTCAAGGCAGCCGACCAGTACACAGCTGCCCTGGCTCTGCTTCTCGCAGAGCTGACAGGTGCAGCTGCCCTTGTCTGCATTGGTGGCCCCTACCCCGACCCAGCCTGGCCCGCGCCTGCCGGGGCCGAAGGCCCTGCACTAGAGGTGGCCCAGCAGTTTTCTTCAGCCACCCTGGGGAGGAAGGTGGTGCTAGACCTGCATGGGATGCGAAATGACCATGGACCAGATATCTGCCTGGGCCTGGGCGCGAGCCCGTCACGCCGGGAGCTGCTGCTTGCAGGACGCCTGGTCCGACTGGGGAAGCGGCTTGGGCTCTCAGTTACCGTCAACAGCCCTTTTCGGGGGGATCGCGCCACCTCTGTTACCAGTCTCGCCCAGCTCTCCGGCGTTACTGCACTCCAGATTGAGATAGCCAGGCGGTTGAGAGACCCGCGCCAGGACCCAGCCAGGGTTGGCACGCTTGTCGCCTTTCTGTGCGGCACGGTGAGGCTCTCGGCCCAGCTGCAGCAGGTAGCACATGCCCGCCACTCTGGTGAGCAATGCGGGGAGCCGGAAATCCGG
>JAJZMA010000168.1:0-1690 GCA_021850405.1 bacterium | reverse complement strand
ATCCGGCCAAAGACCTGCCGCACCGGGGTAAACATCACATTCCCAGGCAGGGAAAGCAGCAGGAAAAGGAAAGTGCAAGGCTCAAAAAGGGCCAGTACCGCCTCGTCACAAAGCTTTGGCGTATATTCTGGCCCAGAAGGTTTATAGGAGCGAGGCCCCGGGACGCGGGGTAGGCAATGCTGCCTGCAACGGGTCACTGGCGGTGCCTGGGTTGGAGCAGGGCAGTCGGGCACTAATCTGGATCGATAAAAAGGGCAACCCTAATGCTCACTCTCCCTGTGCGCGCGTGCCATGATGCAAGGCGTGGGTTGGCGCGGAGGCAGGGAAGCTCTGCCCCGTGCATAGACTTGCACTGTTTATTGGTGGAATACGAGGAGATAACCATGGGCGGAGTGCGGGTAGCTGCTGGAAACCCTGGCCGGAGGGAAGAAGGTGCGGTCTGTATTGGCGCGCACGTCTCTACTGCTGGTGGGATGGATCAGGCGGTGGGAAGGGCTGTCGCCATTGGTGCCTGCTCCATGCAGACGCATCCTGCAGCGCCCCAGAGCTGGCGGCACCCCACTGTTGATGAGGAGCAGATTGCACAGTACCGCAAGGCGCTGGAGGGCACTTTTGTCTCTTCGCATTTTTTTCATGCCATCTACCTTATTAATCTGGGCACCCCGGATCCGGAACACAGGCAAAAGTCGATAGAAGCGCTGCAGTGGTCGCTTCAGTACGCTGGAAGCCTTGGTGTCCAGGGAGTCGTGTTTCACCCTGGCTCTCATCGCGGTGAGGGCTTTGATGCGGCCCTCCCGCGGGTGCGCAGCGCCATTGCAGAAGTGATGGATGGTGCTCCAGCTGGGGTCCGCCTCCTTCTGGAAAACAGTGCCGGGCAGGGGGGAGGCCTGGGCCGTACCTTGTCAGAATGGGGTGCCATGCTGGAAGGAACAGACCCAGGGGCAGTTGGCGTATGCCTCGACACTGCCCACCTCTTTGCAAGCGGCTGGGACATCCGGGAAAAGGCCGGAACAAAAGAGTTTGCAGATGAGTTTGGGGAGCGTATCGGATGGGAGCGACTGGCGGTAATTCATGCCAACGATTCCAGGGCTCCGCTCTCCAGCAACGTGGACCGTCACGCCAACATAGGGGATGGGGAGATAGGGCTCTCCGGCTTTTCTGCCCTTATGGATGTTGAGGACTTGCGCTCTGTGCCCTGGGTGCTTGAGGTTCCAGGAGAAGGAAAAGGCCCCGACCTGGACAACGTAAACCGGCTCCGTGCCGTCGCTGGCCTTCCTCCAGTGCCAACAGTGCCTGCCGCCGGATGAAAGTTCGCCACCTGCCCAGCCCAGGCTCTGGTCCTGCAGAGGCCGGGCGCAGGAAAAAGAGCAAAGAGCCGGCGCGGGCGACTGCCTCCCGGGCGGGAAAGCGCCAGCCCAAAGCTCACCTTCCAGGGGGGAGTATCTCCCTGGAGAGCGTTCTTGCTGCGCTGGCAGAGGAGGTGGCAGCCACGGGCCCAGAGCTGCTTCTGGTAGGCGGGTTTGTCCGGGATCGCCTCCTTCGAGTACCGGAATCGAAGGACATTGACCTCGTAGCACTGTCGGACGGAGGGGTGGAACTGCTCTCCCGTCTGGCTCAGCGCCTGGGATGGGCGCCGCCTTTGGTTTTTGATCACTTCGGTACTGCCCAGATCCATGGGGGTGGCATAGTG
>JAJZMA010000045.1 GCA_021850405.1 bacterium | reverse complement strand
ATAAGTCTACCCTCTGGCGCCATATCTCCCGCCCGGTATAACTGGCCTGGAACAGATTCGTGACCTGGTATGAGGTGTGTCGTCAGCCCCGGCCAAGACTGAATCGTCTGCGGCCCGCCTTCCCGGTAGCTGCCCTGGCAGGGTCGGGTGCTACGGCCTTTCCGGTTGCGAGCATATCTGCCGGGACGAGGTAGTCCACCAGGGCAGATATCGCCTGGGAGGCGGGAGATTTTGGTTCAGACAGCACAAAGGACTTGCCGTAATCAACCGCCTCGTCGACCAGGCGTGGCTCGTAGGGGATCTGGGCTAGCACCTTGAAGTTGATGCTCTCCTCGATGTCTTCCCTGGAGATGGAGGTTTTGGCTCTCAGCTGGTTGAGTACAAGGGAGACTTTTTCCCTTGGGATTCCAAGGGATGTGAGAAGGCGGATGCTGGTCTTTACGTCGCGGATGGAGGTGACATTGTGACTGGTCACAGCAAGTATCTGGTCTGCGTTTTCTAGCAGGTCGATGGTGAGCTCATCGAGATGGGCAGCAGTGTCCACAACGATAAAGTCAAACTCCCGGCCAAGCTCGCGCAGAATGGCCCGAACCATCCCGGTTGTGATCAGCTCGGCCATTTCGGGTGCCTCGGGCGCAAGCAGGATACATGTGTCCGCAGGACCTTTCACCATGATCGGTTCGAGGAGGTCCTTGTCTATCTGCTCTCCGTGGTCAGGGATGTCGCTCAGGCTGTGGGTGTGGTTCACGCCCAGAATAAAGCCCAGATCGCCAAACTGGAGGTCGAGGTCCAGCACCGCCACCCGCGCTCCGGTCCGGATCGCAATGGCTATGGCCAGGTTAGCGGCAAGTACGGACTTTCCCACTCCGCCCTTGCCCGAGTAGACGGCAAAGATTTCTGATGTCTGTCCCGGCTTGCGCTTTCGCGGCACCACTGCCTGTATACCACCATCTGGCAGGGCAGCGGCCACCCCCTCTGGCAGGGGCTGCAGTCCCTGAATCCCCCCGAGCGCAGAGCCGACGGCAGATCCGGGTGGGGCTGCGCCGCCAGGCACCAGGTTGCGCTCCTTTATCCCCTTGGCGGTCGCTGCAATCTCCTCACCCGATGCGTCTATCTGTAACACAGCTGCAGCGCCGGCGGTCCTCGCCCGGGCGCGCACTGCGCTGTCTCCAGCTTCACACAGGATGATTACATTGGTGTCAGGAGAAGAGTCGCGCAGCTCTTTTATTGCCGCTAATGCATCAACACCGGCAAATGCGGCATTGAGGAGGACAATGTCCGGGGCCAGCGCCCGTGTTTCACCAAACAGCTCTTCTGGCGTGAGAGCCATCCCGCAAAGCTCTACCTGCGACTGGGGGCGTAGTTGCTCCAGTTTTACGACGGCGTGCGCAATGTTGTCCGCAATGAGGATGCGGACCGGTTCTTCTCCAACCCCAGACTCCATTTCTAAAATGGTAATGCATCGGCGCTGGATCGGTTGGGATGCGTACAAAGCTTGAACAAGCTGGCGGGAGGGCGCTGCCCACATGGGGGGAGGAAGGGCCCAGCCCGCTTTGCCCACGCTCAGCCATGTGGTGGCCCATGCTTGCCATTGCGAGACTGGCTAAACAGCTTGCAACCCTTGTGGAGCTGGGGAAAACAAAAGGACCGCCCCGCTGGGACGGTCCTTTTTTGAAAAGCTGGCATTCCTGCCGATTGAGGGTTCCTAGGTGTTTAGGCCGTTGCTGATATTCGAGAAGACGTTCTTTACCTGCCCGCCTACGATGGTCAGGACTACGATAACAACGACTGCAATAAGGACCAGAATAAGTGCGTATTCAACCATGCCCTGGCCTTCCTGACGGTCTTGCAGCCGGAGCAGTGCCTCGTGCATACGAATGTAAAGATCTGTTACCACGTGCGTATTCACCTCCTTCACTTCCAGCATTCCCTCTCGGGACAATCTACAGGATACCCCCTCCCTTGGAGCTGGTGGTGACTTTTTGTCGGTGGCTCTGTAACAATCCGGCCAAGGCTGCCCCCTGCACTGCGGTGCTCTACGGAAGGACAGAGCCGTCCCGGGCCCCGTCCGCATACTCGTAAATCCCGGAAGGGGCGGTATCCAGGCCAGGTGTTCGCCTGGTGGCAGCGCCGGGTGTTCCGTAAAAGCCAAAGGGAGCCGCCCCAACTGGGGCAGCTCCCTTGCAAAATCGGCGATATCCGCTTTGGATATGCTGCTTAGGCTGCTAGACCGTTGCTGATGTTCGAGAATACGTTCTTGACCTGGCCGCCTACGATCGTCAGGACTACGATAACAACCACCGCAATGAGGACCAAAATAAGTGCGTACTCAACCATGCCCTGACCTTCCTGCCTGTCTTGCAGCCGAAGCAACGCCTCGTGCATGCGAATGTAAAGATCTGTTACCACTTTCGTTTCACCTCCTTCCCGTCTGGATCCCCTCTCAGGTTATGTCTAAGCATAGAGCATTCCTCCTGGCTTTTATGTGACTGAATTGCGGTCAACCGGTTACAATTTCAGCGACAATACTCTCGCCCGGGCAGAGTGTGCCCATTGTGTGACACTGCTGACGGAGGCGCGGAGGCGCGGAGGTGAGGGGGATGAGGGACCCTTGAGCGCCTTGCTGCTGGCTCGGCAGGATCTGTTACCGTGGACGGGTAAGGGCGAGCCTGTTTGGTAGCCGCCCGGAGCCGGCAGGGGCTTTGTGGCGCGGACAGGAGGTGAGCTTGGCGGGCAAGTTTAGGCCGTTTGAGCTGAAGACACGTTGGGACACATTGCGGTGGCTTTTTTTCGGGCGGGCATTTCCAACTGCCTTTTT
>JAJZMA010000007.1 GCA_021850405.1 bacterium | reverse complement strand
GGGAAAAATATACTTGCGAACGGCACTTCTCGCCCCCTTGCGCTCGCTGCGTAAGTAAGGGCAAACGCTCAGGCCTCGGCCTGACGTCGACCCGGGCTCTGGCCATGCGCCCGGGAGCCGACGTAAATACAGTGGTCTTGCCGGACTGCGCGCGGTGACGTAACCCGGGACTAAATATCGCCGCTGGTTTCCCAGCTCGGGCCAAAGAGAGGCTGGGAGATGAGAAAAAGTCAGTGGCTACACACGTAGATATCTGCCGGAACGTAACTTCGGACCCGGGTTCGACTCCCGGCGCCTCCACCAGGGTTGTTGCAAAGAGAGTGGCAGTGGTGGTGCGGTTGGGCTCAGGCACCCCAGATCGTGCCTATGGGCAGCGCAAGAATCCGATCCGACATTCGAAAGACGTCTGGGCCGGTATGCATTACGGCGCCAGCGACAAACTGGTCCCCCACGAGGCCTTGCAGCCAGAGCAAGTGCCTGGCGTCGTGAGCTGATGGGGCTGATGATGCCTTGAATTCAAAGGCAAGTATCTTGCCGTCCTCACCTTCAAGGAGAAGGTCAATCTCCTGTCTGTCGCCCTTTGTCCTTACGTGGTAGGGTTTTACCCTTGATGCAGCCAAAGTCCAAAGGGGGCGTAACTGGGCAGTAATGAAGGTGTCGAGTGTGCAACTTCAAGGCTGGGATACCTCTCTTTTATGTCCTGGGCGCAGCGGGCACGAACCCATACCCACCCCACCCCTGGCTCAAGCTGTGACCGCACCAGCAATCTGGTCCTGGCATCTGGTTCGCTACTGGTCATGGCAGGCGCTCTCCTGGGCAAAACTTTCCCATTGCTGCGGCGAGGTAAACGACAGGTCGTCGGAGTCGGTTGCTTGCTGGACCACTATGTAGCTGCAGGAATCTGCCGCTCCGGTCATGGAGGTTATGGGAGCTTGCCATCCATTCTTTCCTCCATTCTTCGGGGCGCAAGGATAGTGCAGATGCTGCCTTCGTAACAGGTGGTGGGATCGATTGAGTCTGCGTAGTCGGCCAGTGTCTGTAGCTCCTGGCGCGTCCTGCGCAGTTTGGCGATACGGAGGTCGATCTGGTCGAGGTGATCGCGCAAAAGGCTGGCTACATGCGTGCACGGAGGGCGCCCCTCGGCGCGAATGGAGAGAACCTGGCAGATCTCCCGGAGGGTGAGGCCAGCGGTAGCAGCGCGCCGCACGAACTGAAGCACCTCCATCGAGTCTTCGCCATATGAGCGGTAACCGTTTGCTGCGCGCTCTGGCGCTGGCAGCAGTCCAGTAGCCTCGTAGTAGCGGATAGTCCTGGTCGGGAATCCACTCCTTTTGGCAAGTTCTCCGATCTTCATCCCTGATTCCTGGCCCCCTTGACCTTCCAGTATGGTGAAAGGTTTAGGATCAAGTATAGGAGGTGCTGGAATGAATGTCACGGTGCTGTATATCGAGGACTGTCCCAATGTGGGGCCATTGGTAAGTGAGTTGCAGGAGTTGCTCGTGGATCGGAGCGATGTTACGCTCACCACTACCCTTGTAAGCAGTGAGAGTGAGGCAGCTCGCCTTGGATTCCATGGCTCGCCTACCATCCTGGTTGACGGCAGGGACCCATTTCCAGTACCTGCAGAGGCTGCTGGGCTATCCTGTCGGCGTTATCCCTGTTGCAGCGATGCTGCTGGACAGGCGCCGGGATTTCCTTCACGCGATAAGCTTGCCAGGATGCTCCAGGTTAGCGGGTGACGGAGGAAGTGCAGGACAATCCAACGGCAATGATGGGGTCACCCCTTCCCCGTACCACGCGGGCATAATAGGTACGGCAATGGGGTGGTTCACTGGCGCCCGCGCCGGGCAGGACTGACAGGGTGGTGTCATGTCGTCACCTGGCAAGGGTTACTTGCTTTCTGGTGCGATCCTGCTTGTTTTGGCTGGCGGGATGTATGCGCTTCAGGGCGCCGCAAGGCGAGAATCGTACGCTGCCTTTGTGCTTATGAGGGCGCTGCATGCACCTTTTGTTCTCGTTGCGTTTCTGTTCCGGCTCTGGCTTGAGCTTCTTTAGCGCTGCGCTGTTGTTATTGCCGCTGCTCTCTACAGTGGCATGATTTTCTCAACCAGCGATTGGACAGGTTCGCTGTCGTGCCCATCCACTGCCCTAACCGTCCTGTCAGGTGTCAGACTGCAACCGTTACTTAAGTGCATGGTGTTTTGCTGTAGCCAGCGTGTTCGAAGATCTTCCCACCCTACGATGGTGCCGTTCCGGCCATGGGCTGGTGGAGCATCCTTGTGGCTGGCTATTTTCGGTGGTCGGGCCGGGGGGCCTGCACCGGGGACGTGGCTGGTTTGGCTTCCTGGCAGCTTGTGGCTGGAAGTGTGGGGCGGTGCCTCATGGACCACTCAGGCGGTCTTCCTTGCCCAGGCGAGCACGTCTATCTCCCGGCCGGGATCGGCAACGTCTCCACCGGCGCTTCGCTCAACCCGCTCCAGTCTCTCGGTCTCCAGCGTGGATGGCAGTTCCCTGCGAAGGCGCTCTACGGTGTAGAGCCGCTCTGGGTCGGGGGGACCGTGTCGTCCAAGGTCATCGAGGTGGTGGCCAATCACAAAGAGGTGCCCGTCTTTCCCCAGTGCGGTGGTAGCCATGGCAAAAAGACGCTCACTGTCGTCTGGCAGCATGTGGATGTTTGCCACTACTACCAGCGCAAATTTTCCCTCGGGTGGATGGTAAGAGAGCAGGTTTGTCTTGATGAGGTTCAGTGGAACGCGCCTGCGTGTTGCGATATCAGCGGCGGCGGCGAGCCCTACTGCTGAAGCGTCGACACCTGTGACACTC
>JAJZMA010000038.1 GCA_021850405.1 bacterium | reverse complement strand
ACGTACGGCAGCCATAACCGGGGGGTATGTTGCCCTTGCGCTTGCCATAGGCAGGCTGGTTGAGAGCGCTGTTGTGTCTGGCAACCCCCTGATCCAGGAAGTTGCAGCTGTAAGTGTGGGGCTCATCTCAGGAGAAGTATTGCTGGATCTCTGTTACAGGGAGGATTCGGTCGCAGATACCGATCTCAACTGCGTGGCTACCTCGGATGGGAACTTTATTGAGATCCAGGGTACGGCGGAGGGAGCGCCATTCACCCGGGGGCAGCTGGAGGAGATGCTGGATATGGCAAATGCTGGAATTGCCACCCTGAACGCCCTTCAGAAGGCTGCCATAGCCCGCTAGGACTCTGTCTGCCCCGCCTGGACCGCCACAATGGCGAGGGGACTGTGCCCTAATCCTGGACCGAGCTGGTGTGCTTGCGGAAGCCTCTGACATTTCGTTGCCGCACTGTAACAACGCCACGATATGGATGCAACAGATTTGTTGTTAACTGTTGCATGGAGTAACAGTCAGGTTGCAAGCGGTGTTACCGATGGGAGCCAGTGGGACTGGTGTTGCAGGTGGCACGGTATCAGCCGTGCGAGCGGGAAGTTGGGAGCGGACAGGACAGATGAAAGTAGCATGGTTTTTTGGTGGGAATGGAGCCAGGAGAGACACAGCCGGTGCACCTGACCCTGCCGTTGTTGGGGTCAGGCACGCAGATACGTGCTCAGCCCGTTCATGTCCATCTGTTTCGGCCATCCAGTGTGGCGCCTTTGATGAGCACGGCAGGCATTGTCCTACCGCGTGGTGCAGTGAGCACGGCTATATTCGTGATGGAGGCGTCTTTTGCCCTGAGCATGCTGGCTTTGCTGCAGACGATCCCCGCTCGGTGATGCCGTTCGCAGCCAGGGTAGCCTCACTGGTTGCGCGGGAGATGGAAGAGCAGCTCATGGCCACCCTCGAGATGGCAGCGGCTGATACCGGAGAGCAGGTAGAGCGGGAACCTGTTCACTTTGTCTTTTTCGGGGTAGGGCGGACACGGACATGGGAGCGGGGATGGAAGCTTTCGTCCCATCTTGGAGTTAGTGTACGGATAACACTTGCTGTTGAAGAGCGGGATGCAGGAGCTGTTCTGGCAAGGGTCAACTCCAGAACCGTTGCGCGTGTCTTGCTGCCTGATATTACAGGTGAGGCAGGCTCACTGCATGTAAAACGGGCGGACGAGTTGCCCAATTTCCGTTCAGCGCTTATGCAGGCACTGGTAGCCGGGATCCGGCAGTGTCGTTCCACGCAGGCAGTGGTGGGTGTTACCAATCTTGAAGGGCACGTGCGTCCCCTGGGCAGATCCCCGGTTTTCTCTGGCGATGCAGGCAGTGGAGACAATGGAGTGCCACCTGCTACACCTGCTACACCTGCGACGGCTGCCGAGGCTGCACCCACCGACCTTTAGGGCAGCGCAGGGCCTGGATTCGCAGCGGCGCGTGCCGTTTGGAACTCGTGTCCTGTCTGTGACTTTCCGTTCACCAAATCCGTTTCCAGATAGGCTTAGATGAGGGCAGGCTGGACCAGAGGGTGAGAGATAGCCAGTGGTCCTGGCCGATCCAGGCAGGCATAAGGAGATAACACAAGTTGAGAATTCCCCTTTTTGGGAAAGGCGATTCCGGGAAGGACAGGGCTGGAGAGGCTATTCCCGCAGATGTTGGGCTCATGGGGATACGGCGCGCAGACATGTGTTCAGCACGGGCATGTCCCTCCATCAACGCCATCAACTGCGATGGCAAGGATGAGTTTGGACGGCCCTGTCCAACCGCATGGTGCCCAGACCACGGGTACGTAAAGGATGGCGGCCATTTCTGCCCCGAGCATGCAGGGTATGCCACCGATGATGTGCGCTCCGCCATGCCGCCAGCGGCCCGTGTGGCTTCGTGGGTGGCCCGGGAGATGGATAGCTACGTTATGGATGCCTTGTCTGGTGTGCTTCAGGATGGCAGCATGCAGCTTATCCGGGAGCCGGTGAAGTTCACTTTTTTTGGCGTCAACCGGGTCAGAACCTGGGAGCGAGGCTGGAAGGTATCCTCGCATCAGGGAACCGCCATCCGGATTACCCTTGCTGTAGAGGAGAGCGACCTTGGGTCGGTAATCCTGCGCGTCAATGGTTCAGACGTGTTGAGGACGCTGGTCCCGGAGCTGAATGCACTTGCGAGCCGGGCCCGGAGAGACGCCGAGCTGGCTGTTTTTCGCGAGGTTTTGCCAGAGGCGATACTCGCTGGTGTAGACCAGTGGCGGCAGCGACAGCCAGTTGCCCGCGTGGGTGGGGTCCCCGGCCGGGGTGCGGGGCGCAAGGAGTAACTGCGGACTTGTTCCTGCTGTAAGTGTGTGGCCGGTGCTGCCGATCCAGCCCAGTCTGTTCGCGCTCCTGTCCGTGCTGTACCGCTCTATAGCAGGTTGGTAAGGGTTCTGGAGAACAGGCGCACGCGCCCATGGTCGGCTGGGCAAGTATGGAGCAGATGGTTTATCTTCTCTGTGCCAAGTGCCACCAGTTCCTCGATGGAATGACCCGCCGTGTCGACAGGAGCGCCGATGCAGATTCTGATTTTTTTTCTGAACCAGAGTGTTTCTGACCCCTGGATACCAACGGGGAGAATCCTGGTGCCGGTGTCAAGGGCAAAGTGTGCAAAGCCTTTCTTGAATGGCAGCAGTGCCTCGCAGTTCTCTTCAGCAAAATCATACTCGCCCTCCGGAAAGAGGGCGACCCGTCCCCCTTTCCGCAGGCAGAGGTCGGCGTACCCAAACAGTTTTGGGTCATGGTGTCTTGAGTGGTTCACGGGTATGTAGCCAGCTACATGCCGCACTATCCACC
>JAJZMA010000156.1 GCA_021850405.1 bacterium | reverse complement strand
AGGAACGACGGTGGGAGCGCACCTGGAAGATAATCAGCCATGGCGGTATCCACAAACGGGTGGCGATCCTGGTGCGCGAGCTGGACCCCACCGTTGTGGTGCTGCGCGTCGAGCAGAAAAATGTAGCGGAAACCATCCCACCCTGGATTGCAAATCGCCCTGCGGGCCCACCTCTGGATCCTGATGAAGAGTTTGTAAACCGGCGTATCTTCTACCGGGAGCTACATAACGCAACTGCAGAGGCGCTCTCCAGTGATGGTCCGGAATATAAACTGCCTGCTATTACCGACTCGATTAAACCCTGGCGGCCGCCATCGCAGTAGCCTGATCCCGAATATTCTGGTACCCAGGCTCTTATTCAGCAAGCGGCTCCCTTCTCTCTCCGCGGGTCAGACTCCCAATCCAGGCGCATCTGGCGCTGTCTTCCTTGGCGCTCCACCCGGAAGCGGTGCGCCACCAGGTTTCGGACGTGCAGGGCTCGGCCCTTTGGCTACTTTTGCAAAGCCTGCGATACATTTCTGCCAACGGTCCAACACCCTTCTTGCGCTATGCACACCAGCTGATGCACGGGTGCCAACCTCAGTGATCTCCGGCAGAAGCAGATCCAGGCGTGACAATTCCTCCTCGAGTGCCTCCCGAAGGAGCGGCAGGACTACCTCCTTCCCAAACGGCGATGCATGGTCTATGCCATGGGCGCCGGCGTAAAATGCCGCCAGCGTGTCCATGGAGCGATTACTCCCGCCTCCAGCGGCCAGTGTACGCAACATGGTCCCAGGCTCCAGCCCAGCCTCCTGCGCAACACCAACAATAAGGGCTCCCGCTGCAGCAGTTTCACCGGGGTACGAACAAAGCGGGTTCACATCCATGATCCTTGGATCGCGCGCAGCAGCACCCGAGCGCACCAGGAAATCCCTGAGACTGCTCCTTGCAGCCAGTTCAGTCAGGCCCTCGGCAAAGACACGCTCCCCTGGAAAGAGGAGGTTCCAGTCCATGAGTGCAACCTCGGGTGAACCGGTTAGCAGTCCATGCACATGCTCATGGAGCACTGTACGATATGCGCCCGCCACCGCCGAGAGCTCCGCAGCGCCGAGAACAGGAGAACTGTCTGCATGGCCAGAGATACTCCCGTTGTAGAAGGCATCAAGGACAGAAACTATGGTCTTGCGGTTGAACCTTGCCTCACCGGTTGTAGGGCCGGTCCTGCGATAGTCTCCGCGGAGATTTGGGTGCCCATCTTCCAGCTTCCCGCTAACATCAGTTCCACTGACAAGACAGCGTGTCCCAAACAGCTCTCCTACAATCTTGCTGGAAAAAAAGAGCAGCTGCTTTGTGGTTGCAATCTCCTCGGGAGCCCCGGCAGGCACCAGGGCAACACCAGAAAGGCCGCCTGCAACAAGCTGCTGCAGGTCGAATTTTTTCCCGGCTCCCAGCTTTTGGTGAATTGCAGGAGCAACTTTTGGCCCCGGTCCGACCGCCAGCGCTGCAAGAACTGCTGCCAGCCTGCGAGTCGCCTCGAGCCCAGCTGCTCTTGCCCCCTCTTCGAGGGGAGTGGTGGCGCTGGTCAGTATAGTCAGCCTGCCCAGCGGCTCAACAGCCCTCCTAATACTTGCTTCCACAGCCGCGCGCACAGTCGCCCCGTCCACCCCCGAGGCAACTGGCAAGTCCTTTCTTTGTGCAACCAGCGCTGCCATCCTGGAGATAATCGCATCACCATCTCCTGCACCGAGTGCGACCCGCTCTACCTCATCCATTGAGGTACCTGCAGCGCCAGCCACGCTGCTAAAAATCTCCTGGATGCACGGTGCCAGAACACTGCCACGTAGCTGCAAGGGACCCGGACCAATGAGCGCTCCATCCCAGGCGGGATCTATCGCGAGAATCAACCGGTCCACGTGCCGGCTGGCCACCCATGCCGAAAATGCCTCTCCCAGTGCCCTGCCCCCGGTAGAGACCGGCCTGCCACCGGATCGATCCATCTGAGAGAGAATCTGAGCCTGCAGGAGCCGGGCCACAGCAGAGTAAATCCGTCGTGCCTTGAGCACATCCTGCAACTCATACGGTGCGGACTCCCCTGGGCTGTCCTTCCGCAGCGCAGCATCCCTCAGCAGCTCGCCACACGGTCCTGCTACCCGCGTTTCCCCGACCTCAATCCTGACCCTGGTCGCGCTGAGGATGGCAGCATCACCCGGGAAAACTTCTATGGGTACCGCCCGTATTGGTACTCCGGTAATCTGGCTCACCAGGGCTGGCAGGGATGTGAACAGTTCACCAAGATCCTTACCCACTTTTGTGCTCATCGCCGTAACTCAAGGTGAATGAGTGTTTCGCTGACCTCAGCCAGGGCGATAGCATCTTCCTCATCCTGCGGGGTAAGCGCGGCAATAAGCTTGCGCGCAGACTCCACTTCCTCCGGAGTAGGGACATGATCCCGGGTTACCACCAGCTCCCTGGAAAGCCTTCTGGCGATGGTAGCTGACTTGCCCATTCCAGTAATGTAGCGCCGGATGAGAGCCACTTTCTGCTGTTACCGCTTTGGGACAGGAAAATGACAACCCGAAAGCCAGGTATCACGCTGAGGCCCCGTGGACGCACCGTGCACGGCCACGGTCAATCCCGTGTGGCGAGAGCACGAAGCCCGAAAACTCATGCTCCGCACTGAGACCGGCTCACCGGGATTTGCCCCATGGCCACATCGGAGCGAGCCCCTTACGGCTCCTGATACTGCCATGGTACTCAACCGTCGCCACCGTTTCCCAGGACTCCACGGCTGAAAGGCAGGGTCTGGAGATAGCCCTGAGAGGCAGCATCCATCGGTGGCCCACAGGGCCACGCCAGGGTCCGTCCC
>JAJZMA010000032.1 GCA_021850405.1 bacterium | reverse complement strand
ATGCAGACGGAGTGCTCGCGACTACCTGGGATGAGAAGCCAGCGCATGCAACCGCTGCTGCTACCAGGGTGGCAAGGAGACGTAAGGGAGTTCTGGCTGGTGTCATCACAAGAGGGATGATGTACCAGGGAGGCCAGCTGTTTCGGTCATTGTTGGCCGCTTGTTGGCTACTTGTTGCCAAAGCGTTGCATGACGTGACCTGGTGTTCACAGGGAGACAGGATTGGCTGGTTCTGGTAGGCTTGGCTACTGTGACCGAGCCGACCTTAGACACAGAAGGGATCGTTGCGACAATCAGGAGTGAAGTGGCGCGCAAGCGTGCCCAGGGGGAGTACCCAGAGGAGCTGGTGGAGCGGTTGCGATCCGAACTGAAGCTGCGGACGGAGGATGAGCCCCTGGAGGCGCTCGCTGATGTAAATCTCTATCGTCCAGTTGCCAGCAACCGGCCTGGCATTGGTGCGGCAATCGTCTTTGGAAAGAAGGTGCTCCGGCGCACTATCTCCTGGTATGTGGCTCCATTTGTGCTGGACCAGAACCGGTTCAACCGCAGGGTGGTACGCGAGCTGCGATCCCTTTCTGCAGCGGCAAGATGGGATGCCCGTGTGTGGCAACGGCGCCCTGGGGACTTTGCACTTGAAAGTGGGCTAGGTAGTGACAGGGAAGCTGCCATAGGTGCGCGAGCTGGATTTGCCCAGCACCAGCTTGGCACTGCAGCGGAGGTTGCAGTCGTGGGCGGACACATTGCGCAGCTCTGCGGCTCACTTCCCGGGCGCACTCCACTGCAACTTCCAGGAGATCCACTGTCTGCACTCCTCCAGCAACAGCCCGCAAGCCTGGATGCAGTGGTGGCTTATTCAGTGCTTGGGTTTCTTCCCCCGGCAAAACTGCTCCCCTTTATGGAGGCGGCTGCCTCAAGACTGCGCCCTCTTGGGCTCCTGATTGTGGATGGGTGGGATTGCACTGGTGGCGATCTGGAAGGCGGCAGCGAGGAGAGAGGTGCAGCCTTCGCCCCCGGGACTGTGGATCCACTTATGGTCCGCTACTTGCCGGGTAGCGCACTTACAGCCCTGCTCGGCAGCCGTTTTGACCTGACTGCACAGGAGCAGCTGGGTGTCTTTGGCTCTTTGAGCCTGCTTGCGGTCGCAGCCACCAGGAAGCCTTGAAGCTTGCTTTTGTAGTGCCACGGTACGGCTCTTCAGTGGCAGGAGGAGCCGAGACACTCTGCCGGGAGTACGCCGAGCGCCTTGTTCCTGACGGTCACGATATTACCGTGCTCACCTCCTGTGCCACCGACCACTTCTACTGGCGCAATACCCTCCCTAAGGGTAGATCCGAGGAGAACGGGGTCAGGATATACAGGTTCCCGGTATCCCGGCCCAAGGACGATCGCCTCATGATGCGGCTGGAAGACAAGCTGGCCGAGGGAGTTACCCTCTCAGAGGCTGAACAGTACGCCTGGGTCTCCAATACGGGATATAGCATCTCGATGATGGATGCAATCGACGCCACTGCTGACACAGTGGACGCCCTTGTGTTTTTGCCGTACCTCTTTGCATCCACTGTGTACGGAGCCCGTATCCGGCCAGACAAAAGCGTGGTTGTCCCGTGCCTCCATGACGAGCCCTATGCCCGGTTTTCGGTGATCCAGGAGACGCTCAATTCGGTTGCCGGACTTGTTTTCAACAGTACAGGAGAGGCAACGCTTGCCAGGCGAATCCTGTCGCCGCGCAACCATACGGCCGTAGCTGGTGCTGGCTTTGATCCGTCTGCGGTCCCATCTCCAGGAGCTGTGTCCAGAGGCCTGGGAGTTGCGCGCTACATTGCCTATGCCGGAAGGAGAGAGAAGGGCAAGAACTGGGATCTTCTTCTGGAATGGGCAACTCTCTATAACCAGGCCTATAGTCCAGGCAGCCCGTTGCCCCTTGTGACCATGGGCCAGGGAGAGGCAGCACCGCCTGGCAACAGGCTGGCAGCTGCCACGATACGGGATCTGGGCTTTGTGCCAGATGCAGTACGGCAGGAGGTTTTTGCCAGCGCAGTTGCAGTCGCACAGCTATCGCTCAATGAGAGCTTCTCGTATGTCTTGCCCCAGGCCTGGCTCGCGGCAGCTCCGGTTATAGTTCACGCAAGGTGCGAGGTTACGCGCCGCTTCTGCGAGGAGAGTGGTGGTGGCATTCCGGTGGAGTGTGCAGAGGAGTACGCTGAAGCTGTCATGCGGCTGGACCGCGACGCTGCTCTCCGCCAGCAGATGGGGATGAGTGGTCGCAACCATGTGCTCGCCAGGTACGGCTGGACAAGTGTGCTGTCAAGACTCCTGGAAGGAATCGCAGCCCAGGTAGCCCAGTCATGACACGCATTTTTCAGCTTTTGCCTGTGCTCTCATATGGTGATGCAATTGGGGGAGCCACGCTGGCAACAGACAGCTTTCTCAAGGCGGCAGGGTTTGAGACCTATATATTCGCCGACGTGCTGGACAGCAAGCTGGCGCACCGCGCCGCTGAGGCAAGGCATCTGCGCCTGTCCGACATTGCTGATGATGATCTGGTTATCTACCGGATGGCGATAGGGTCGCGCCTTGCCTATGCATTCCTGGAGTTGCCCGGAAGAAAGGCTGTGGTTTTCCACAACATCACCCCGCCTTCGTATTACGAGCAGATCAGCCCACGGGTAACCAGCTGGCTTGAGCGTGGCTACGAGGAGCTGGGACTGGTTGTAGAGGCAGCTGAGCTGGTAATTGCAGACTCCTCCTTTAACATGCAGACTGCTCTGGCAGCTGGTGCGGGAAAGGCAGTAGTCATTCCACCGCCGGTGGACCTGCACCGGCTGTCCCCGCGCCAGGCGGTGCCGGCCTGGC
>JAJZMA010000081.1 GCA_021850405.1 bacterium | reverse complement strand
CGTCCCCGTCCCCTTCGCCTTCACCTTCGCCTTCGCCTTCGCCTTCGCCGACAGACCCAGCCTGGGGAACACTGCTGGTGTCGGGCGCTGAGTGGGCTGGTGCTGCAGCAGCACTGGGCAACCTCAACGTGTATGCCAATGGCTCCTACGCCGCTGCAGTGCCATCGACCTACGGCTATGAGTACCAGTGTGTGGAGCTTGCCCAGAGGTGGGCAGCGATCCGCTTTGGCGAGGTACCAATCTGGCCCAACGTGCCAATAGCAGCTGATATGTGGAATGAAGGGCCCAAGCTGCCAGTCCCGTTCATCCAGCTGCCCAATGGGGGAACCACCGCCCCCCAGTTTGGAGACCTGCTTGTCTTTGGAGCCACCTCCAGCTTCCCAGCAGGGCATGTGGCGGTTGTGTCGAGCGTTGATCTTTCTGCCGGCTATGTGAACGTGGTAGAGGAGAACTACAACACCACTTACGACCCCACCGGGCAGGCGCAGCTCCCCATCGATGTCGTAAACGGTACCTACACCATGCCTGCTGTGTATGGTCTCCCCATTACCGGCTGGCTGCGCTCCAGCACCGCTCCGCTTGGGATGGAGGGGACGGGGGGGCCGGGCGGGTACACCCTCTCAGCCCATGGCAATGTTGAGCCGTTTGGCAGCTCCCCACCTGTTACCCAGACCACATCCTGGAACTGGAACATAGCCAATGCAATAGTGGCTACCCCAGATGGGCAAGGGGGTTACGTGCTGGACGGGTATGGTGGCGTGCATGCCTTTGGCGACGCGCCCCAGGTCGAGACAACCGGCTACTGGCCCGGCTGGGACATAGCCACGGGCCTTGTACTCCTTCCAGACGGCACCTCCGGCTACGTACTGGACGGCTGGGGCGGCCTGCACCCATTTGGCACTCCTGGACATATTCCCCCAATGCCAACTGTAACCGGCTACTGGCCGGGCTGGAGTGTAGCAGTGGGGGTAGTTGCGGATGCCGCGGGTACGGGTGGATATGTTCTCGACGCCTTCGGCGGCGTCCACCCATGGGGCCTCCCCGGCGATATTCCACCACTGCCCAAGATCACTGGATACTGGAGTGGCTGGCGCATCGCGACCGGCATAACCCTTATTCCAGGCACCCTGCAGGGATATGTCCTGGACGGCTACAACGGTATCCACCCCTTCGGTGGAGCGCCCATCCCAATTTCAGCCCCCTATTTTCCCGGGCAGGACATTGCAACCGGCATCATCGCAATTGGCCCTGGGAGTGGATACACCGTACTTTCCAATGGAAATGTAGAGCCGTTTGGAGGCGCACTCCCAGTGACGTTCCCAAGCAGCACCATCCAGGGGAGCAACCCGGCACCTGCGGTAGGAATAGGGTAAATACTGCTGGGAGCACGCCAAAACAGGAAAGAACGTCCTGCCAGTCACGTATCTGTTTCCACGATGGGATGGACCAGTAACAGTATCGACACAGGCACCTTGCGAACCGCCATATCCGGCCCCTCTGCCGTATCGTAGGAGAAGTGGAGGAAGGTAAACTGCGAAATATGGGCAGACTCTATCTGCAGATGTGGATTGCCCATATCCGGCCAGGCACCACTCCACGCCCCTCTGGTCCACTGCCATCCTTCCCCCACCAGGCAGGAAGGATGGCGCATCCGAAAAGAGGCGCACGTCTGCCACTACTTGCTGCGGCAACACTCCTCTTTGCCAGTTTACTGGCGCAGCCAGTCCTTGCCAGTGGAACCTGGTCTGCAGCAACACTTGTGGACAGCGGCAACTACATCTACTCCATCTCCTGCCCCAGCAGCACATTTTGCATGGGGGTTGACTCCTCTGGCAATGCGGTTCAATACAGCAGTGGCACCTGGTCGGTCATCTCCACACCTGCAACCACAGCTGGAGACTGGCTCACAGGTGTTTCCTGCTCAAGCACCACATCCTGTGTGGCTGTTGTCGGGAACAGCGTTTCAGGCTACGCGATGACCTACTCCAGTGGGGCCTGGTCCGCGCTTGCCACGATCGACACTATCAACACTATGGCTGGAATCTCATGCCCCCCAGCGACCAGCATCTGCTTTGCTGTAGATGTTGGTGGCAACGCTGTGGAATACAATGCCGGCACCTGGGGGGCGCCATTTGCCATAGACGGCACCAACGGCACCACTGCTATATCCTGCCCCACTACCACCTTCTGTGTCGCAGTAGACAATGTTGGAAACGCTGTTGTCTACAATGGCTCAACGTGGACGGTAACTGCCATAGGCTCCAGCAGCTCGCCACTGGAATCCATCTCATGCCCAACCACGACCTTCTGTATGGCAGGGCAGGCGAGTCCTGACGGCGCGATAGAATACAACAGCGGCACCTGGTCGGCTGCAGTCACCATAGGAGGGAGCACGGGCTCGATCAATGGGATCTCCTGTTACAGCAGCACTTTCTGCGCTGCAGTTGACAGCCTCGGGAACGCCTTTATCTACAGCGGCAGCTGGTCAGCAGCAGATGACATCGATGGGACTACCCCCTTATGGGGTGTAAGCTGCCCGTCAGCAACCTTCTGTGTTGCAGGCGACCAGATCGGCAATGTATTCACCTATAGCGGCAGTGCTCCTGCCCCTGGAACCACAGTTACGGTTACCCCTGTCGCAGGAACACTTGCGTTTGTCAGCTCACCGCCAGCAGTTACCTTTTCCAGTGTAACCCTGGGCGGAACCAACACCACCAGCACTGCCACAGAGACAGTTGACGTAGGGGACGCTACCGGGTCTGGCAACGGATGGAACATAACACTCTCTGCAACTACCTTTACCAACGCCAACGGAGATACACTCGCATCCACAAACTTTACGGTTCCAAGCACACCCACTGTGGCCTGTGACAGCGGTGCTACCTGCACACCTGCCACCATCA
>JAJZMA010000257.1 GCA_021850405.1 bacterium | reverse complement strand
TCATTGCAACTGAGAAGGAGACCAGCGTGCTGGTCATTGGGCCCACAAGATCCGGAAAGACCAGTGGGCTTGTGATTCCCAATCTTTTTGAGTGGGATGGCCCGGCAATAGTCACCAGTACCAAGTCTGAGCTGGTGGACGTGACGGGTGCCTATCGTCAGAGTATTGGGCCTGTGTACGTATATGATCCCACCGGAGAGATTGCAGACAAATATCCAACTGTAACCTGGTCGCCTATCACAGGTTGTCATGAACTTGACTACGCCTGGCAGGTGGCAGCCTGGTTGTGCGCAGGGCTGCAGCAGGGCGGAAGCAAGGGAGACAATGACTGGGCCCACTGGGCTGAATCTGGAAAACTGCTGATAGCACCATTACTCTTTGTTGCCGCGTCCACTGGGCAGCACAGCATTGTGGATGTGCGCACATGGATACTCAACAACGATCTGTCTACACCCATGTCGATCTGCCAGGAGATGCTCTCCTCCTCGGACTGGCCCGTTGACAGTGATCCTGAGCGGGCTATAGGGATGATGATGTCAATCGATGCGCGGCCTGAAAAGGAGCGAGGCACCGTGTTTTCGACTGTTACCCGTATCTTCAATGTCTTCAATGAGCGTCCAGTTGCCCAGTCTGCCATGTCGAGCAGGTTCAATCCAGAGGAGTTCCTGAAGCGCAAAGGCACGCTCTACCTCTGCACGCCACGCTCTGCTCCGGAACGGATCGCCAGCCTCTTTGTGGGGATCCTGATGACTGCGGTTACGGAAGCCTACGGAATGGCAAACAAGATGCCGCGTGGCCGTCTGGACCCAGAGCTGGGACTCTTCCTGGACGAGCTGGCAAACGTTGTTCCGATTGAGGATCTGCCCTCCATGGCCTCGCAGGGAGCTGGCCGTGGTGTGGTGCTGATGTCGATTGTGCAGGACATGTCCCAGCTGCGCGCACGGCATGGAGTCGACAAGGCCCACTCTCTCCTGCACAACCATCCCTGCAAGGTGGCGCTTCCGGGAATCAGTGATCCAGAGACAACTGAGCAGATTGCGCGCATGGTCGGAAAGAGTGAATATACCGATGTGTCAATCTCCAGTGGGGAGGGAGGAAAGCAGAACAAGTCATATGCCCTGCGATCCGACCAGATGGCGACGCCGGATGCGCTCCGGCAGCTGCAGGAGGGGACTTGCATCGTGTTGTACAAGGGTAAACCGCCTACCATCCTGCGCCTGCGGCCGTGGTATGAGGATGGTAATTTTGTGAGTCTGTCCAAACGAAGATTCTTCCGCAACGCTGAGTACGTCTCCTTCCGGAGAACGGCATAGCAGTTTTTTAATTTCTCTGGCACTCAGGTCTGGAGTAGTTAAAGCTGCAGTACTACAGCATATCTGACCCGGGGCTTTTGCTGGATTACTGTACGGAGGGTTTGCTCTCATTAGTACTTGGTGCTACCATGGGCGCTGCAGTAGAGATGCGTGACCGGCGGGCACATCGTGCTAATCAAGGAGATAAAGATGGTTCCTGGTATTGGTAAATGGGCACTCATGGTATCTGGCATCGCAGGGATCCTTGCGCTTTCTGGTTGTGGTAGCAGTGCAGCCAAGGCGTCTCCTTCTGCATCTGCTGGTGTTACTGTTGGTGCCGGCTCGATACTGCACACGCATGGCTCTCCTATTGGAACAGTGCTTACCACTACGTCGGGTATGACGCTATACGTATTTTCGGCAAATACTCCAGGGCATCTGGCGTGCGATGCTGCCTGTCTTGTGCACTGGCCGGCGTATACCGTCGCTGCAGGTGCATCACTGAAGGGGCCAGGTGGAGTGACACTCAGTACGGTAAAGATGTCTGCTGGAGAGCAGCTTACGGTCAACGGTGAACCTGTTTACACGTTTGTCGGCGACAGCGCTCCTGGCCAGGTGAATGGGGAGGGTCTCAATGTGTTCGGTGGCATCTGGTATGCGCTGCATGTAAATGGGACAGTAGACACCGGCAGCTCTGCCACGCCATCAACCCCCACAAGCACGGCGGCGAGCCCGTCCAGTTCCCCAGCTCCATATTCGTATGGCTCTCCCACGCAAGCCTCTGGCCCAACGGCATCAGCAAGTTCGACTCCGGCCGGTTCGGGCTGGTAGAAGGTAAGGTTTGCCCAGGGATTGTCCGCAGCCGGGTCAGGTGCTCTTCTGGAATGTTGGGCCTGGAGAGGGATTCTGTCTCTCCCGTCTACCTGAAACGGAGAAAAAACTGGGTGTTTGCCAGTTCGCTCGACTGGCCCGGCTGGTGCCGCCGCGGCAAAGGGGACATTGCTGCGATTGATGCCCTGAAAAGCTACTGCCCCGCTTCGCCAGCGCGGTCGGGCAGCCAACAGCACTGGAAGGGGACATTGTTGTAGCAGGAGAGCTTGAAGGGGGCTACGGTCCGGACTTTGGCGCCCCAACCGGGATTGGCCCATGGGAGTGGGAGAGGCTGGAGGGAGAGGAACTGGACCAGTGGATCTATACGCTGGAAGCGTGCTGGGCTGCCTTTGACAGGGTAGTGGAGGAAGCGCCAGCCAGCCAGCGCAAGGGTCCCCGGGGAGGGGGACGCGACCGGGACGGGATCCGGAGCCACGCTGCAGAGGCGGAGCGCCCCTGCGCTCGAAAGGCAGGCCTGCAGCTCCCATTCCGGACTCCCTGGGCTAGCCAGAGGGAGCAGCTGGCCGGCTGTCTGAGCACCGTACAACCGCAGGCGCCCTGGCCCAGGCGATACGTCATTCGCCGCGCTGCCTGGCATGTTCTGGACCATGCCTGGGGGATGGAAGACAAAGCCGGGTGAGGAGCTGGCCGGCCGGAAACTGCGCAGCCACACACTCAACCCCCCCGTCTCCGTTTTTTTTTTTTTGGGAGGGGGGGGGCATGAAGGTACCCCCCGAACCGAGAGAC
>JAJZMA010000241.1 GCA_021850405.1 bacterium | reverse complement strand
TGACGCCACCATAGCGATGGCAAATGCTGGAGGTTCAATACTGGAGCTCAACGTGATGATGCCGGTAGCTGCCTACAACCTCCTGCAGTCAACCGGGTTGCTTGCCAACGTTATCCGGCTTGTCAGCGAAAAGGTTATCCCTGGCATAACCGCTACGGAAGCAGGTCCGGCATCGGTGGAGCGTGCCCTTATGACCTGCACTGCGCTTGCTCCCCGGATCGGCTACGATGCTGCTGCTGCACTTGCAAAGAAGGCGTTTGCGGAGAACAGTACCATTCGGCAGGTAGCGCTCCGGGAAACCAGGCTTACCGAAGAGGAGCTGATGACATTGCTGGATCCTGAAGCGATGACAAAACCAGGGGCACGTCTGGGTGAGGGGTAGCAGTACGGTTCAAGTCCAGTGTTGATCCAGGGGTGTATCCCTGGCGCTTCCGGGTCTGGCCGCCGGGGGGGAGCCATCCTGTCTGTTGTGGCATAGCGCCCCGTTTTTTCCCAAGTAGTGTGCTGGCAAGTGCAGCGAGCAGGAGCAGGCAGGATGCCACCAGGATCAATGCTGTTCCGGCATGTTCGGCAAGGACAACGTACGGTGCAATTACCCTTCCGGCTGCAACGCCAAGCGCAGTAAAGCCAAGGAGCCATACAGCTGCGGATGGGAGGACACCGAGCATGAATTTTTTTCGCTCCATCCCGGCGCCACCAGCTGCAAAGGAGGCAGCTATCCGTGTCCCTGGAAGGATGCGCGCCAGAAATACGCCTGGCGCCCCCTGCCTGCAGAACCATGCAGCCGCACTCCTTATCTGTCTGGGCAGCAGCCGCGCCCTCCGGGGCGACCGCCCTACCCCTTTCCGTACAGCACTGGAGAGGTGATAGCAGGTCAGTGCTCCAAGCACGATTGCAAGATAGGCTGCAGGAAGATAGATGGCAGCGGGTATTGCGCTGGTGGTGAGGAGGTAACCGCCGGTGATGGCGATGAGATCCCCGGGCAGGAGCGGGAGTGGAATTCCTGCCTCCTCAGCCAGAAGCAGCCCACAAAGGATAAGGATGGCCGATATTCCGCTGAGCTGGGTTAGAGGCATGCTTTTTGAGAATATAACCCCGTGATGCCATATGGAGAGCAGATTGTCACTTTGAACAAACCATTGCTTAAGCTGTTAAAAAAGGAAGGGGACTTTGACTCAAGTCCCCTTCCCTGTGTTGTTCCCCTGGGCTGTTCTTTAACTTTCCCTGAACTTTTCCTGCCGGGGGCAGAATGGTTTACAGGAAAGACTAGCTGTTCTTGACTGCAGCGATATCCAGCTCCAGCTTTACCTTCTCCGATACAAGGACCCCACCGGTCTCAATGGCTACGTTCCAGGTCAGGTTCCAGTCTTTCCGGTTGATGGTGGTGCCACCCTCAAACCCGATCCGTTCCTTGCCATACGCGTCCATACCTGAGCCGGTCAGGGTTACGGTAAGTTCTACCGGGTTGGTTACCCCGTGCATGGTGAGATCACCGGCGACCTTGACCGTTTCATCGTCTACCGGAGTTATCCTTGTGCTCTTGAAAGTGATGGCGGGAAACTTTTCTGCGTCGAAGAAGTCGGCAGAGCGCAGGTGGGTATCCCGGTCAGCGGTGCCGGTGCTGATGCTGGCAGTCTCGACGGTAACTTCTACAGTCGACTGGGAAACGTCTGATCCATCTATATGGATGGTTCCCTGGGCCTTCTCAAATTTTCCATGGACATTGGTCACCATCGCATGACGGACTGAAAATCCAAGCTGCGAATGAACCGGATCTATGCTGTAATCCCCTGCCAGGGCGCTCCAGGTGCTACTTTTGGTCATTGTACTTGCATCTGCCATGAGAATCCTCCAAAATAATATTTGCTTGTACAAATAAATATCATACTGGGGCGCAAGAAAGCAAATGGAACAGGTTGCTGGTTCCCAAACTCCCGCCACTGCCACCCAGGTATGGGCGGCACTGGAGCAGCTGCATTCCCGGGTGCACCGTCACCTGTCAGAGCAGATGGGGGCTGACTTTGGGCTTGGGCTGGCAAGTGGAGAGGCGCTCCGGATACTGGCTGCTGCCCCCATGGGAAGGCTCCGGATGAGTGACCTTGCTGCCGCTCTTTCCATGACGATCAGCGGGGTGAGCCGCCTCGTGGACCAGATGGAGGTGGCGCTCCTTGTGGAGCGGGTGCGCTGTCCCTCGGACGGGAGGGTGACCTACGTGCATCTGACCGATCTTGGGTGGCAGCAGCATGGAGCTGTTGGCAGTGCCATGGATGAGGTTATTGCCGAGCTGCTCAGCAAGGAGTTTGAGAGTGAAGAGCTGGCAGAGCTGCTCCGGCTGCTTACATAGCTGCAGCAGGGGTTTTCCGTGAGGGACCAGCGTGGCTCCATTTTCCTCGCTCCCTTTTCATCCAGCCACGAAGCGGCTGATGGCTGGAAACGCAGTTGGGCAGGATCAGGCAGGAAGGGAGAGCAGTGTGTTGCCAGATCCAGCTGCTCCACCTGGGCTTCCTGGACTTGCCTTGGTGCCAGATGCAGCAGTGATCGTGGAGTAGGCACCAACTATTTTCCAGGGTCCGTGCCCGGCGGGTGGGTCTACCAGTGCCAGCTCTATCGGGTAGATCAGCTGCAGGTGGCTGTAGTCACCTGGCTTTAGAAAGTAGGTCCAGGGAGAGCCTGGGTTGGGCGCGATCGTGACATAGCCACCTGAGATGGCAACGTTCACTGTCATGGTGAGGGTCAGCTCCACCGTTGCCCCCCCATTCCTGTTGGCGATCGCTATGCCATTGAGCGGAGTTTCAGGTTTGACCGCAAATGAGAATCTGTACTGGGACCCCAGATTCTGGTCGGTGACATGGTTGTTTGGGATCGCAAAACAGGCATTGGCAGGGGGACTGGCGGGGGGGGTAGGTATGGGGTAGAAGTT
>JAJZMA010000044.1 GCA_021850405.1 bacterium | reverse complement strand
AAGCAACCGGAGCTGGTGCAGTATTTGGTTTTGGAGCATCTTCCTACTACGGCTCCATGGCCGGGCAATGGCTCAATATGCCTGTAGTTGGCATCGCAGGGGTGGGCTAGACGCCCAACCCCTGCAAAGGGGCTCCAAAGGGTCAGGGGTTTTCTACTGTGGCAATGGATTGCTGCTGCCAGCGCCTGCTCTTTCTGCCCGCGGCATAGATGCTTTCGTCACACAGCACAGCCGTACTCGGGTGCGCCCTTTTAGTTCTTTTGGAGTAGCTCCGGGCCGGGGATGGTTACTCTCCTACTATCCGCGCCAGACCGGGGGAACATCCATCTGGGCCGCCTGGCACTTCCCATACAGGCTTTCCCAGGTTCCAGGTCTCAGCAGAGGGACTGTGGAAAGTAGGGACTAGCCTGGAAGAGTGTGGGGGGCGCGCATGTCTGGCACTGGCCACAGACAGCATTCCAGGGCCGGAAGCGGAGATCTGTCTCTGAACTTTCTTCTCGCAACGCGAAGAAAGGAGCAGTGGTCCCCAAGGGCTAGAGCGTGTGTGCCCGGCGCCCCGGCCTACGCACTGCGCCTGAATGTACTTTCTCTGCTCGGCGGAACGCCTCTACCACCTTGACAGCAGCTGCAATGAGCTCGGGAGATGCTCCAGTAGCGCGGAAGTCCCGAAGGACCCACTCGGCAGCCTCTCTCGTGCGGACAGGGGGGCCAGTACTTATCGGCATAGCGAGAGTATACGCTCCTTTGGCTTTGAAGGGCGGCGCAGACCAGGTTTTAGGTATTAGCGCCACCACCGTTCTCTGATTGGGGCATGGAGCTGCTGCCGCATGCGCTCCGCCCGTTCCACCACAGTTGAACGGTGAACCGCTCGCAAGCCAGTCTCGCCAGCCCAATCCAGCCTGCCCGGGGCCCGCTCTCCGTTGCCTACGGGGTGGCAATGCACCATTCCAGGCAGCTCTGCCTGCCCCCCCATCTCCAGCTCTGCGCTGTTAGCTGGTCGTTGCAGGTCGGGTAGGCTCCTCGTCCAGCGCGAAGATACAGTTGGTGTAGTAGTCGGAGATGAGTATGGTTGCGCCGGTGGCAGTTGCTACTCCAACAGGATGGGAAAGCCGCAGCGGCGTTGCAGTCCCGTCAATGGTGGCGATACCCTGGTCACCCGGTCCTGCCAGAGTGTAGATGTCACCTGCTCCCATCTCCACTGCGTTCTGTTTGTGGGTCTCCCTGATTAGCTCCAGGATCTCGCTCGTGTTATACGACGCGATGTAAAGGTTGCCTTCTGGATCGGTAGCAAGGCTGACCGGCGCTCCAAGTCCGACGCCAAGCGCAGGTTCTCCCGTTGAGGTGATGCTACTGCGGCCGCCGCCAGCAATCTGGTAGGGGGTTGCCGGGAGCATAGCCTGGCCAAATTGCGTTCCGCCATGGGAGGGCACTTCTACAATCTTGTTCCCGTAAAGCTCTGCCACAAACAGATCTCCCTGGCTGTCCACCGCAACAGCAACTGGGAAGGACATACTGCCGGAGTAGAGCGGTTCGGGGGAAGTGGAGTCTGCCTTAGCCGACCCTGGGGGTGGCATCGGTCCAAGCAGTGTATATATATAGCCCTCTCTCATCCTGATTCCATACTGGGTGTGGGTAGTTGCGGCAACCTCCTGGACACAGTTGTTGCCCGAGTCAGCTATATACAGATTGCCCTTGGCATCCGTAGCTATACCGACAGGTCCCTGGAGCCTGGCATCGGTGGCAGTAATCCCGTCTCCCTGGTATCCTTCCGAAAGGCGGCCTGCAACTGGATATATATGGCCACTCTGCATAGGTTCGCCGAACTGCATCCCTGAGTGGTTGGGTACCTCCAGGATGATGGGGGTTGCCGCCCCTGCGATGAATAGATCGCCTGCCTGGTCCACTGCTACCCCCGTGGGGAAATTGAGCATGGCGCGGGTGGCCGGGCCAGTGAGCCCCATGTCTCCTGCATGGCCATCTCCTGCCACCGTGTAGAGGTGCTGTGCCAGCATGGCAATCCCGAACTGGTGATGTGTCTTTGCGGCCAGTTCCTCGATCCTGTTATTACCGCTGTCAGCGATGTACAGGTTGCCGTGCCGGTCCATGGTGATTCCCATCGGCGTCGCTAGCTGGGAGAGGGGTGCAGGAATCCCTGCGGCGCTGGTGCCAGAGGTACCGTTTCCAGCCAGTACTGAGAGCTGCGCGCTGGTGGAGGAGGCAAGTTCAGAGGCCAGGATCGCTAACAGTGCAACGGGAAGGATAATAATCGCCAGTACTGCAAGGCGCACCTTTGCTGGTTTGGTTAGTCGACCCATGGAGTCGACAATATGCGTTAGTCGGAGGGAATCGGTGGCTGGGGCACGTTTGGCATCCAGATGTCACATGATTGTTATGGGTGGGCGCTCGTGCAGGAGGAGAGTGGCCAGGCGTTCATCCAGCCAGCTCCTGGCTAAGGGGATACCACCATCTCCCCACTAGGAGAGCGTTTTTTTCGTGAGGTGATAGAACGACCCATTCCGATTGATATGGCAGCTTTGCGAACTTTGCGGCGCAGCCCCCTTGCGCTGGATCTGTACGTTTGGCTGACGCACCGGTACAGCTACTTGAAAGCACCTGTCGTGATCCCCTGGGAGTCGCTTCATCTCCAGTTTGGGGCGGATTACGGACGCATACGTGATTTTCGGGCCAAAGTAATCCGATCGCTCCAAGCGGTAGTGGCTGTTTACCCCGAGGCCCGATTGTCGTCCACCCCCGCCGGGTTGGAGTTGCGCCCCAGTCCAACGCACGTGAAGAGGGTCCTCACACGTGGTGACTAATGTTTATGTCGACGGCTTCAACGTTTACTACGGCTGTCTACGGGGGACCCCCTATAGGTGGCTTGACCTAGAGGCTCTGTGCCATCGGCTCCTCCCCCAGAACACCATCCATCGCATCAGGTACTTTACCGCTCATGTGTCG
>JAJZMA010000010.1 GCA_021850405.1 bacterium | reverse complement strand
TAATACAATACTGTTTGGGAACGGCCTCAGCTTGGATATGTATACAAGGCTCCTCGGCTGGCACATCATTCTGACCGCGTTGCTCGGTGCCCTTGTAGGCGTGCATTTCCTGCTGTTTGAGCAGTATGGCATAATGCCTTCCAAGAAGGTCATGGACAAGGCGCCTGCAGTTTATCCCAAGGAGGAATGGGAGAATTTCAACCCGTGGTTCCCGCGCAACTTCCTTTATACCCTACAGCTCACGCTAATGGTCTGGGCCCTCATTCTCATAATCCCGAATGTAGTGATAAACATACCAAACATACCCACAAGCATTTCGCCGCTGTTTTCACCCGCTCCCCTCGTGTCGCCTTCGGGCGTCCTGCCACCCGGCACGCCTGCCTTTCCTCCATGGTTCTTCCTTTTCCTGTATAAGGCGCTTGACTTCCTTCAGCCAGGCGGTGCCCCCTACCTGCCTTTCACCGCCTCCATTCTCGCGGGCCTGCTACCTGTCCTATACCTTGTTCTGCTGCCGCTGCTAGACAGGTCCGAGTATGTATCGCACGAAAAAAGGATGCTCTTTTCAGGTGTCGGCATACTGTTCATCACCTATCTGATGCAGCTTAGCGTCTGGGGCGTTGTCGCTGCCGGCGTAACCGAGTCATTCTCCACACAGGTGGGTGTCATGCTCCCGCCGATTCTGATAACATTCGGTTCCCTTTATCTTATTCCGAGGGCACTGAATTCCAAGAAGGGTGAGAGAACTCTTACCCTGAAGAATGCGGGTCTTCTCATAGCAGTTTTCCTAGTCATTGTCGGGACAATCCACACTGCCATGAACAACCAGCTAATCTACCTGATAGGCTTAATTGTCCCCCTTGTATTCTCCGTGGCTCTGTGTTCGCACAGACATGCCAGGATGCTGCTTGCCTGGTTTGTCACTGCAATACTGACCTATGCCGTCCAGGTCGTGGCATGGTTTGGGACCGGTTCGGGCTCGGGTCAGCCCTATCCCTCTGAAATGGGCATTATGATTCCACCCGCCATCTTTGCCGCTGCAGCCCTCTATATTGTCCCTTCCATTGTGAGGAGGAGCAATTCAGGCATCAATGTCTCTCGCCTTGGGCTGGTCGTTGCGGGCGCGGTTGTTTTATTTGTTCTGGGACTCACTTCCGGCAGCCTGGCTCTCTACCCTTCAACCTACCTTCTGGGGCTCGCAATTCCATTCATTCTTGCCTTCCTTCTTTATCGCAGGGGATTCCCTGATGAAGCGGGGACGGCGGCGAAGGAGGAAATGCATCCAGGACTCATGAGCTACAATCTGGCCATGTTCTTCCTAATACTCCTGTTCGTTATCGCTGCAGGCATCCTTGCGCTCATGATACGGCTGCCCGTGACTGGTACTGCAAGCACCTACTGGGGTGTTGGGTCAGGAATCATACTTCTCATCTTCAGCTACGCGCTCTCCCTCTATGGCTATCTGTATTTCCCGCAGGAAAATGATGAATTCAGGGTTAAATACCCTCCAAAAAGGGGCGTTACACTGCTGGTCCACTCCGTACGAGGTTCCTCCGACGGGATTGAATCGGATAAAGCAGTTGAAAGCACGTCCCAGTCCAACAACATCACGTTTGAGGATTGAGTGTTACGGATTCTCATTAATAATGACCTGTCACCCTGTCACATTCATGGAGTCCGCTCGCAGCTGGGCGGCTGACAAAAGAGATGCAATGAGCCACTTCTTGTGTTGCCCTTGTACCGATGGCTGCTTACATGGTTAAGCCGTCGCGCCCGGATGAGTGATTGACTTGCTTGAAAGCGGGCATGCACCTGGTGACACACATTCTTCCCTCCCCCTGCGGGATGCCTGGTTTTTTTAGAGATGGGCGATATCTGCCATTCAAACACCGGCCGGTCCACAGAGAGTGGTCAGTTCATCCTGCCTCACCAGCCCTCAGAATGATACACGAAGAAGGGAAGAAGGGCAATAGAACCGGACACAGAAGATGGAAGGGTTATAGGTTTGTGCACAACTTCACTTGATTCTTCGGGAAATCGAGCCTGTATACTCCTGGAAAGTCTGTGAATTTCAGTTTTCATGCTTCACGGTTCTCAATAATCTCTGCTGCAGGAGCAATAGTATGCACGATGTGGCTGTCTCTGCGTTTTCGGCATTTCAGCCTATTCGGCTGACAGATTTTGCATGATCGCTGGAATTTCCTCATTGCCGCGGCCATTTGTCCCTGCCTGCCGGCGCTTGTCTTCAGTCTGTCAGTGACTCGATATCCAGGTCTGGTAGGCGGAGGGGCTCACAAATAAGACATTAGTCCACATGTCTGCATGCCCCGCCCCGCAGAGTTCGGTGCAGAAGACCTGATATGTTCCCGGTGTGCTTACTTCAGTCCAGGCTGTGTTGTAGACTTCAGGGAAGGCGTCGACCTTGATGTCAAAAGCAGGAATGGAGAATTCATGCATTACATCCCTGCTTGTGACTTTGAAGACTATTATTGTATTCACTGGAAACTCCACCGTGGCGTTCCGAATTGCCGAAGAAGTCACATTATAACCGTTCGGATAGGAAAACGACCATGACCACTGCTGGGCGTAGACGGTGATGTTCAGTTCGTTGACCGCGTTGCTGGGAGCCTGCCTGACATAGTAGGCGGCAGGCAGCGAATAGGCGAAGAGGCCGTAGAATATTATTGCCAGAAACAGGACAAGGTAAAGAACAGCCTTTCCCTTTCCTCGTGTCGCGCTTGGTATCACTCCAGGCTTTATCTGGTTTGTATCTGCCTTGTTTTTGCGCGGCCTAGTTGAAACCACAAGGTAGATAATCCACGCTATGAAGGCCGCGCTTGCGACCAGCGCTATTACCAGGTAGAGGTAGAACAGTGACTGCCACTTCGCTGAAGTCACTGATACAGCGCCGAAGAAAGATGCCGGATCAAACATGGATTGGAGCACTCCTGCCGGTATGTTTTTGGC
>JAJZMA010000124.1 GCA_021850405.1 bacterium | reverse complement strand
GCGTTGGCGGAGAATTCCATCTGTTGCGCCCTGGCTCGCTCATATGGGCTTGCCACACGGGTTCCAATGGCAATGGAGCCAAAAAAGACGGCAAGTAGCAGGACCGGCCAGATTCCAAGCTCTATCGCCCCAAGGGCATTTTCGCTGCTTGTGGCTGGTCCCATGTCCTGTCCTACAACAAGGGTGCCGAAGCTACCCCTTGCAGCTGCCAGCCGGATGGTTTCTCCTGCGATGGCTGAAGTGCTGTAGGTCCCTGCAGGTATGTCCGAGATTGGCAACAGCACGTTTGTGTTGGACAGCTCAGATCCATTGGGGCCGATGAACCAGATAAGAAGTGGGGCGGTGAACTTGCCACTACCTGGGGCGGCCTGGTAGGGGAGGCTCCCTGCGCCATACTCTTCCAGACCACCGAGCCCAAGGGACAGTGAGCGCTGGAGGCGGGCATCGATACTACTGGTGAGGGAGAGCCCTACTACGACATAAATGATTCCAGCGACAATCAGGTATGCCACTCCCACCAGAAGTGTTGAAAGAAGGGCAACCCGAAGAACAGGATTCATCTGGCCTCCTGGCCGGTCTCTCCGGCGGAGGCGGGAGAAGAGCTCAGGTGCCATCAGCCTGCGTCCAGTCTGTAACCAGCTCCTCGGACTGTTGTTATCCGGATGTTGGCCGAAGGCAGCTTTGCACGCAGGCGACTCATCTGCACGTCGATCGCGTTTGAACCGAGCGGCTCGGTTTCATCGCTCCAGGCATGTCTCGCGATCGTAAGGCGGTCTACAACCGATGGTGCACGCCGGGCAAGCAGCTCAAGGATGGCGTATTCAGTGGGAGTGAGACTCAGGAGAGTGCCACTGGCGCGGACCTCGTGGGCAGCCGGATCTATGGTTATATCTCCCCGTGCCAGGATCCCAGGATCGGTGGAATGTGGACGTCGCTGGAGGGCACGGATTCTGGCCAGAAGTTCCCCAAAGTCAAACGGCTTTACCAGGTAGTCGTCAGCTCCGGCATCCAGCCCCTCAATCCGGTTGGCCACAGTGTCCATGGCGGTAAGAAGCAGGACGGCAGTCGGGCGCCGCTCCCTTTTGGCCCAGCGCGCCACCTCGAGCCCGGATAGGCCTGGCATTCTCCAGTCGAGCACGGCAACGTCATAGTCAGTGAGGGACAGCTGGTGCTGGGCATCATCCCCCCGGGCCACGGCGTCGACGATATAGCCTGCGTCCTCTAGTCCCTGCACCAGGACTGAGCGAAGGCCAGGGTCATCCTCGGCCAACAGCAGCCTCATCGCCGGGCGCCCTGCCCGGGGACAGTGTGCATTTTCACCGGCCCTGGCGTGTTGCAGTTTCTGTTGTTACCGTTTGTTCGTGCCACTGTTCGTGTACTCCCTTCCCAGGGAGAGCTGCCAGGAGCTCTCCCTGGAGCTGGTGGCAGCTCCTACGAGGCGCTGCCAGGGAGCTGCCCAAGTGTTACTGAGGTGGAATGAGTGTTGCCGTTGGGCCCAAGGTACTGGACTGTTACGGTCTGGCCCGGCGATAGCTGGGCCAGCGCGACTGCCAGGTCATTCGCTGTTTGCACCTGGTTGCCTGCCACTGAAGTTATGATATCGCCCTGCTGGAGGCCAGCTTTTGCTGCGGGTCCGCCTGGCGTCACGGCCACAATCACCGCACCGTTATTGTAGAACGACTGGATTGCCACTTCTACTCCAAGGTACGCGCGGCCACTGTTGGTGACGTGCCCCGTAGCGATAATCTGGTTGGCGATGGTGGTGACAATGCTGCTGGGAATGGCAAAGCCGATCCCGGGTGCAGAGCCGCCTCCCAGCTGGGGATCTGTGGCTGCCAGTGTTGGGATCCCGATCACCTGACCCTCCAGGTCCACCAGGGCACCTCCGCTGTTTCCGGGGTTGATATTTGCGCTGGTCTGAATCATGTCAGGGAGGGCAATGCCGTTCCCCTCGCTTTCAGTCCTTCCTGTAGCACTCACAATTCCTGAAGTGACTGAACTCTGCAGGCCGAGAGGGTTTCCGATGGCCATCACGATGTCTCCGACTACCAGCGCGCTGGAGTTGCCAAATGATGCAGGGGTAAGATGTGCTCCTGATACGTGCACGACTGCCAGGTCATCTGGGGCGTAGGTCCCAACTACGGTTGCAGTGTAGGTTTTTCCAGTTACCGTGGTCAGTTGCAGTGTCGTTGCCCCGGCAACAACATGGTTGTTGGTGACCACATCGCCCTGGTTGTTGTAGACGATGCCAGATCCAAGCCCAGTCGATGTTTGCAGTTGCACCACTGATGGCAGCACTGCCTTTACGATGGACGCGTAGGCATCCTGCAGCCCCAGGGCTGCAGTCGATTCATTCACAACCGGCGCTGGCACTGGTGGCTGGGTGGATCCGGGCTGTTTGCCTCCTCCGCTCCCTGCTGATCCGGAAGGATTCGAATGTGGGGTGGTCAGGGTGCTCCCACAGGCCGCGGTGAGCAACGCTACGGCTGTGAGTATCGATAGCGTCCCGACGGCACCTGGAAGGTGGATATGTCGGGCGAGTTTTACAGCTTTCTTCTGCAGCATGGCACTTCCTATTTGCTTGGCTTTTGATAATGTGATTGCACCCTGCAGGTTATCCTATTTACCTTTCACTTTCGTGACGTTTGCTGGCCGTCGGCAGTGGGACAGCTCCCCCTGGCCCCCCCTGACAGGCGCTGTAGTACCGGTCTCTTGCGCAGTGCGCTGGCTTGCGTTCTGCCTCAAAAAGGGTGGTGGCGGAGAGGGCGGGATTCGAACCCGCGGTGGCTCATCACCACACCGCTTTTCGAGAGCGGCACCATCAACCACTCGGACACCTCTCCGGCGGGGAGTATATCGCGCTGGACGCGGCTTCCAGTTTCCTGCCTCGCGTGGCGGCCAGTCAGGATGGCAGGTTGGCTCCTGGAGCAAGCCTGGCCTGAAGGGTGCAGGACTGAAGGACCAAA
>JAJZMA010000230.1 GCA_021850405.1 bacterium | reverse complement strand
GAATGCATGACCATCTCAGGAAGGACTGTACCTGCCTGCATACCTATTGCAGTCCACTCCACTGACCGCCGCACCATGTCGCGGCAGAAATCAGGGACCAGATTGAGCAGTTCCTGCGCTTCAGCCGTCCACTCAAGGCTCTGCTCCCCAACCCAGGCATCCCCGAAGGTCACCCGCTTGCCCAGGGATTCCACCACCGCCTCAGTCACTTCATTCAGATGTACCGGTTCTTTCACAGGGTTACCCTGATGGTGAACCTCTGCGCCTCCATGCCCGGTTACTGGACAACTGCTGCCAGACCCTGCCGACACACTTCCAGTGTGCGGAGTCGCGCCATCCTTCTCTCTTTCCTTGCTTGCAGTGCCGCTGCCAGTATGCACCGGACAGCCCGGGGTGGCATCGGCAGTGCTTCCCATTTTCGCTGGCACGGCAGCACCCATCGAGCCCTGCATCCTGGCTTTCACCTCGGCAATGCCAGCTTCGACGTGCAGAACAGTAACCTCCCCACTCGCAACTGTTATCGCAAGCCGCTCGATCTCCTCACGGGCAAGGCTGCGCAGGAACCCTTCCGGTATCCTCTCCAGCCGGCTCTCTGCCTCACTGGTCCAGGCCAGCCTTCCCTCTACTGTCCCCCCGCCGCTGCGCACACCATCACTTGCGCTAACCGGTGCCCGATGCGGACCAGCGTTCCCATCCAGTGCTTCAAGCTCAGGCATGACATACGGCTCGGTAACCTCGCGAGTGATCGCAGGGAGATTCCTGGTACGTGCCGCTTTCTCAATTATCGCCTTCACCCTGCGGCGCAGATACCCTGCCGGAATCTGGTGTAAAAGCTCCCTGGCCTCCATGGTCCAGCCCAGCTTGCGCCCATCAAACCCGGTCTCACTTGCATCGCCTTCCCCAGCTGCGGTTGTGGCAAGCAGGACTGCATCAATAGGCTCGAAGTTATCTCCCTCTCCTCCGCAGACTGGGCATTCCACCGGAATTGCAGCTCGGGCTGCATAGCCACATGTGCGGCACACGGCCCTTGCCTGTGCTACAGGTGCCTCAGTTGCCATCGCCAGTTCAGCTTCTTCCAGGGTGGCGGCCACCATGGCAATCCGCTTCATGCCCTTTGAATACGGCATAAGCTCCTCAAGCGCTACCTCTACATCACCCGAGGAGACCACGCTGTGGCCCCGCTCTATCGCCCACCGGAGCACTGCAGTCCGTGCTATGCCCCGGGCGGCCGCTGGCACCTTCCCCATCCGCTCCTCTGCCTCGGGGGTCCAGTTGATCGCAGCATCGGCCCGCATGTCGATGGGCGGCACATAGGTTCCTGAGGTAAGAAGCACATTGCAGGGCGCCAGGCGCAGCAGCTGGTCAGCGTTACTGCCGATGTCCATGGCGGCATCTGAATGCACTCCGATCCGTCCACACACAAGCAGCCATGGCTTTACGTCCCTGGCATGCCGGAGCACCTGCTCAAATGCCTTGCCATCCAGAAGGGTAATGGGCAGTTCCACCCCAGCATCAGCGGCTGTTGCCCGGGCTACCTTCAGGTGCGACTCATAAATCTTGGCGAGCCCTGTATCGATTATCTCCTCGTGTAGTGCTTCCTGCTCCTTGAAGCGGAACACCTTGGACGCCTTTTCGGAAAGAACATCAACGATGCTGTTGAACACTGCGTAGTGCAGATAGGGATCATATACAGCGACGGCTTCGACTTTCTTGCCCAGCGCCTTCCCAATCGCGATTGCTGCCTGCAGTCCGGCAAATGACTGGGGTGAGCCGTCAATGGCGACCAGGATGTCTCCAGCCATGGCATCGTTTCCCACACTTCTGACAACAAGGGTGTCAGTCCGGATCCGACGTACAACCCGGTCCGTAACACTGCCCAGTCTGGACTCCTTGACCGCCCCCATCCCCATGGCGCCCATGACCACCAGGTCGTACTGATTGTCATTGATATCGGTTACCAGCTCCTCCCAGTTGCGGCCATCTATCTTTCTGGCCTCAAAGGGTACCTTGGCCTCAAGGCAGCGGTAATGCATCACGTCGGTGTAGGAATCGCTTATGAGCTGAAGACCAGTAGTAATCAGGCTGTCGTGAATGCGGCGCTGTCGCAGCAGCTCTGCCTCATCCTGGTACTCATCCGGCAGGGTGTACTCCATCTGCTTGAACCGGTAGTCGTGCATCCGTGCGGCATAGACGTGGCTACCAATGCATTTACCCTGGAATGCCTGGGCAAGGGCGACAGATATCTCCACTGCCTGGTTGGAGTGCTCAGAATTGTCAACTGGAACGTAGATCTGTGAATACATAGCGCTACCCTTCCCTGCGCCGCCCGGCCAGAGAGGAATCAACTGCCCGCCATTCATGGGTGCCCCTGCACTTCAAGTCAAATGCGCCTGGGTCGTCAAACGCGCGACAACAACAAGCTGGGGGCCATTGATCCCAGCCAGCAAAACCGTCTCCAGATTTCACTACGGGCACGGCGCCGTAGTTTAGCAAAGTCCAGGGATGCTTGCACCGGCGCGTTCCATGGAAAGGCACTTTGCCCGGCAGAATGCCCGCCCGGCTCCACTTCGTCTCGCCTCCGTTCCGGGGCTCCGGGCAACGCAGCAGCAGCAACCATACCCACACCTCCCAGGGCAAGAGGTACTGCCCACCAGCAGATACCCCGCCACCGCTGTCAAGCATGGATGATCAGGTAGCCTAAGCCCAGATGAAAACCACTGCAACAGCAACCCTGCCAGCGGCTGACCTGCTCCCGATATCTCCAGGCGCAACTGTGTGGTTCCGCCTTGCAAGACTGGCAATTGCCCCCCTGCTCCACTTTCTCTTCCGCTTTGAGGTCATCTGGGAGGAAGCTGTGGGGCCCGAGCCGCTGGTTGTCATCGCCAACCATTCCGGCTGGCTGGACAGCTTTGCCCTGCTGCTGGCGTTGCCCTCCGAGCCGCGGCTGCACTTTCTGGGCAACCCGGAA
>JAJZMA010000203.1 GCA_021850405.1 bacterium | reverse complement strand
GCTCCAGCCGTTGGTTCAGCATCTATCTGTTCAGTCGCAACAGAGTTCTGGAGGCTTCGGGCGCACCTTCCATATCACCGAACTGGCGTACTGCGGTCCCCACGCATAGCATCACTACCAGTCGTCCGGGATGCCCCGGGTTTTGAACCCCAGAGAGATCATGGAAAGTTGTTGTTGTAGCCACCTCGACGCACCCATCCCCGCGGAGGGTTGCTACCTCCCGCTCGAGGTCCTCCAGTGCCAGTTTCCGGGCCATTGTGACTCCCTCGCTCACCTGGGCAGCTTCTTCATTGTGAAGTGCGCGTTCGGTGCGTTCGGTCATGCAGCCAGGGTTGATTTCCACCGCTCCGATACCAACAACCAGTCCCACTGGCACGCAGCCTGCACTGATCGCTTTGGCGAAGGAGATGCCGGACAGGTTCGAGGTAAACGGTACTGGTGGCAGGGCATTACCCGAACGGGCCACGGCAGTGACAGCAATGGTCACTGCGACATGGTTGGCAGTTCCATCCACATGTTCCAGCGTGAGTGATCCGAGGACACCGTGCGCTCCAAGAGCGGCTGCCTGATCCATGACCCGTGGCAGCGCTGCCTTCACAGCACTGCTGACGCCGCTTTCATATACGGTGTGTTCCCAGTTGTATCCCGGTTCATGTCTGCGAAGGGATACACCTGTTAACTGCAAGGCCTTTTTGTGTGGGCACCGGAAGACCTTACGGTAGCGAGCTCTGCGCTTTGTCCCAGTTTTGTGGGAGGCGTGGTATCCCCATTGGGCGGCGATCCTCATCACAGAGCTTCCACTGACCACGCCCAGCGGGACGAATCCGGAAGCCAGGACCGCCGCAAGTTCCCCGGTCGAGTGTGACGATGTCCATTGAGGGTGCGTAACGGCTTGCCTGTAGGCTTTTTTTCTTACAGTCATCCAGACGCGTCAGGAGGGCCGATCAACAGCCCAGAATGAAATGGACGGGGACCGCCCTTCAGTGACTGGCTGCAGGCACACCAGTGGATTGTGAGACGGGGGCAACAACAGTGCCTGTCACCTCGACCATGTCAGTGATGTCGGCGAGTATCTCGTCTATCGCCTCCCGGTGGCTCTGCTGGTCCAGTTCGTCTGGGAGGCCAAAGGTATTGCGAATGTCTGAAGTCTTCATAATTTGCCAAGGTTAGCAGATCCGCTGGTGGTTTGTGTGCTCCCAGAACGCGGTGAATACAGTTTCATGAGCCAGGTGCTGAGATGGCAGGGCTGGTATTTCGTGAGCCCGTAACGGTGGTTGGGCAGCACCCATCATGGAAACCCATACCCAGCCTGTCGCCACTGCTTTACCGCCTGCGGCGCGGGCGAAAACTCATCTTGCGGGTAACCATGTGCTCTTCGGCGCTCAGCTTTCCTTCCAGCTCCTTCCATTCTCCAGTGGAGATGAGCAGTTCTGAGTCCAAGGCTGGAAGTGCTGGTGCGCCCAGGCGGCGCAGCTTGCGCCACTGGTCGCCATCCTTTTCCGTCAGGAAAGTGACCGCTTTGCCAGCCTGGCCGTTTCTGGCGGTTCTGCCAACCCGGTGGGTAAGCCACTGGGGGGTGTCAGGGAGTTCGTAGTTCACTACCAGCCCTACCTGCGAGACATCCAGTCCCCGGGCGGCCACATTGGTGGCTACCAGTACTTCGGCCCTTCCGCTACGGAACTCTCTCATCTCGTGGTCGCGTGCATTCTGCGAGAGATTTCCCTGCAGCTCTGCGGTGGCGTGTCCCCGCGTTGTCAGCTCGTGTGCCAGTTTCCGTGCTCCCCACTTGGTCTTGTGGAAGACTATGGCTGAAGTACGGTGCTGCTTCAGCAGATTGCTCAACGCATCGACCTTGGTGGCCGAGGTTACCTGAAGGACCCCATGCTCGAGCATTGTCTCTGCCTGTGGTTCCACACTGAACCGCATAGGGTTGACAAGGTGGCGCTCAATCATCCGCTGCACCCATTGGGGCATCGTGGCTGAAGCGAGCACAGTCTGTCGGGCGGTGCCATTGATGGAGGCTGGAATCATGGAGAGGATCTTTTCCACGTCGTGGGCAAATCCCTGGTCGAACATTTCGTCTGCCTCGTCCAGGACCATGTAGCCGACATTCTTGAGGATGAGCTCCCGTCTTGCAATCAGATCCAGGATCCGGCCCGGGCATCCAGTGACAACATCAGGGGATGAATGGAGAGCGGTAAGCTGGGAACCATATCCAACCCCACCCATGAGCAACGCACGGCGCAGCTGCGGGTCCAGATACCCAATAACCGAATCGATCTGGGAGGCAAGCTCCCTGGTCGGCGCGATCAGCAGCGTCCTTGGACCACCATTCTGGTGTCCTTTCAGTTTCTCCACCAGTGGTATCGCGAATGCGAGTGTCTTGCCAGATCCGGTGGGTGCCTGGATTACCACATCGTGTCCAGCCATGATGTCTGGAAGACACTGCGACTGAACTGCGTTTGGCTCTGTTATCTGTTCACGGCGCAGAGCCTCCTGGGTGCGCGCGCTAACGCCAAGCTCTAAAAAGCTGTTCATGATTCCTGGTTCCCTTATCGGCCACTGCCGAACGTCCCCTCAAAAAGTGCCGGTTCTTGAGGACACCGCTTTTGCGGATGAGGGGGATCACCAAGAGGCATGCTTCTCATATAGAAGCAGGGCTAGTGTACCTGATCCCGGGGAAAAAGTGTTGAAAGTACTTTCCGGGTGGGCCTGCAGCCCCCCGGCAGTGCGTATGAAGCGGTACAGGTGGTGGTCTTTCCATGCTGTATGCGGAGGCTGCTGTCTGGAGGGTGCTTCATTCGCCGCCACTCCCCAGGCCTCCACCGGCTGCCGTCGCTCGGATTTATCTGGATAGTGTCCCGCCGAGTGGTGTAAATTCGCTGGCCGGGTGGTGAGCATGAAGATGTGAGCCATGCGGGTACCCTTGAAAGAGGAAAACCAACCAAGGGAGGACCCGGAATGGCTCACAGGTATC
>JAJZMA010000184.1 GCA_021850405.1 bacterium | reverse complement strand
GTGCCCCTCTCCCGTCCCGCCTTCCTCAGAGGCTGCATCGTTCCTCCGGGAACGCACTGCACCCGCACCAGCACTAGCTCCACTGGCCTCTTCTGCGGCCCCTTCGCTGGCACCTCCGCCAGACACGTCCATGGCAACAGTTATGTGCTGCTGGGACACAAGCAAAAGCTCAGAACTGAAATGACCCGTGGGCCCATCTACAACAGCATTGGTAAGGGCAATAAAATCGGACTGGTAGGTGTCCAGATGACGATGCAACTCGACAGTTGGTGCTACGTGCATGTCACCCTCGACCACCGATTCGCCTATGGAGAGTCTTACCCGCAGCCTCTCACGGGTCGGATAGCTGTCCACCAGCGGTGGTGCGGCCGCGTCCTCTTCGAGCGTCATGTAATAGATGCCGGAACGGTAGACTGCGAGATCCGGAAGCGTGGTTCCGAACGCCTCAATGCCCTCAAGCTGAACGTTACGAAGACGATAGATAGATGCCCGCTGGTTGACCCAGTCTGAAAAACGGCGGTTTCCACCCACCTCTACATCTCCCAGCGCATGGAGGTACCTGCACGCCACCCGGATCCTGCAGGTTCTGGTCTCGCGCTGTATCTGGTACTCACCCATAGTCTGGCTCCCTGCTGGCAGCTGTTCAAACATCTAGAAGGCTGCTGCCAGCATACATAATAAGGGAGCCGTTTGTGTGGCCCCGATACGGGGAGGGGTACAGGCACGGGCCGCCGCTGCAAACCACCTTCCTCCGCCTGCCCCTGAATGGATAGCTGGTAATGCTATAAATTGGGGAGGCAAAAAGCAGCCACCCCAGAAATTCATCCAAATAACCGTAAAGGATGTGAATGTCATACGAGGTGTTATCCGGCAGGGAGCAGGGGCAGGAGTTCATATTCCTTCAGAAGGGAGCACGGTTTGGTCCGGTAAAATCGCCACGGTTCAGGGTGCTTGCCAGCGACTATGACATGACCCTGGCAGACGGCAACCGGCTCGATCCAGCTACCGTTGAGGCTTTGAAGAAAGCCCGGGCTGCCGGGATCCGGCTGGTTCTGGTAACCGGTAGAACGTTGCCATACATCTGTGGTGCTGACGGTCTCACCCGGGACGAGGCCAGTCTGTTTGACCGGATAGTCTCAGAAAACGGAGCGATCCTGTACGACCCTGCCACCAACCGCGCCAAGGTGCTCGGCTCCCCCCCTGCAGTAGAGCTGATAAGGCAGGTGCGTGAGCTGGTAGGGGAAGACAATGCGGTTGTCGGCTGGGGCTCCCTGCACGTACCCCTGGAACATGCACCTGTGATCGCAGACATGGCCAAGCGGCTGGGGCTCCACCTGCACTGGATACCTGGCGACAACCACGCAGTCTTTGTAAACATCGGAATTGACAAGGCAAGTGGTCTGCGGGCCGCAATGAGGGAGCTGCATATCCCCATGCGAAGCGTGGTCGCTGTAGGCAATGGCAGCAATGATGTCGCGATGGTGGATCGCCACCGCAGCGGCGTGGGCATGGGCGTAGCCGTCGCCAATGCAGTTCCAGAACTAAAGGCGGTAGCAGACCTGGTGACAAAGGCGTGCTGTGCATCGGGAGTACGGGAGTTGATCTCCGGCCTGATCCAGCACACGCTAAAGCCAAGGGAACGGGAAGCTGGAGGCCGCGGACTTTCCGACTGCGCCTAGCGCAGGATCCTTGCCCCGGGGGGAGACGCGTACCGTAAAGCGTGCAGCTGGCAACTCGTCTAAACCTTGTGCCGAACCCTCTGAAGCATACCCGGGAAGGATTGCCCAAAGAAAATGCGCTGCGGTGCCGCTGCTGTAGCACATCCTTGTGAAGGGTGCACCAGAACTGCCGCATTCCCCAAACTACAACAACTAGACTGTCTGCTATGCATCACTTCAGGCTATGGGCTCCAGCTGCATCAAGGGTCGACCTGTTCCTGAACGGAAATACGATCCCGATGGAAAGGGGGGCTGACGATTGGTGGACAGTCGAGTGTGAGGCAGTGAGTGGAGATGATTATGGATACAGCCTGGATGGTGGACCCGCACTCCCAGACCCGCGCTCACCCTGGCAGCCGTATGGGGTAGGCGGTCTTTCACGGCTCGTAGACCATAGCGGATTTTCGTGGACAGATGGGGCCTGGGGCGGAATCAGCATGGGTGACGCTGTTATATATGAGCTGCACACGGGCACATTTTCAACCGAAGGCACTTTTGGGGGTGTTGCTGAGAGACTGGACCACGTCGCATCGCTAGGCGCCAATGTGATCGAACTCATGCCGGTTGCAGAATTCCCGGGCGACCGCGGGTGGGGCTACGATGGCGTTAACCTTTTTGCACCCCACCATCGATACGGCGGCCCAGGCGGCCTCAAGCACCTGGTAAATGCATGTCATGCGCGGGGAATAGGCGTCATCATGGATGTTGTCTACAACCATATCGGGCCAGAAGGCAACCATCTTGCCGCATTTGGCCCCTATATGGAGACAGGACGCTCCACCCCCTGGGGAAAGGGGCTTGGCCTGTCTGACCCTGATGCAACAGAAGTGCGTAATTTCGTAATTGACAACGCCTGCATGTGGATACGGGACTACCACTGTGACGGCTTGCGGGTGGATGCCATACAGGCGCTCCGGTGGGAGGGCGCAATCGGGATAACCAGAGAGATCCAGGATGCGGTGCGAAACATCGGCAAGGCGCAAGGCCGAAAGGTAGTGCTCATTGCCGAAGATGACATCAACGACAGCTCAGTTGTGGTCGACGCACAAAAGGGAGGGCTTGGGTTTGATGCCGTTTACGCCAACACTTTCCAGCGGGCACTGCAGCCAGCTCTCACTGGGGAGCGGAGCGGCCACTACCATGGATTCGGCAGCATTGCGCATCTCCTTGAGGCGCTGCAAGGCCCGTGGGTATATGCAGGGCATTACGCGAGATACTTGAGCGCGCAGCAGGAGCACAACCTCAGAGTCTGCAGCTGCCGCTTCCTCGTATACCTTCAAAATCATGATCAGGTTGGAAACCGGGAGCAAGGTG
>JAJZMA010000136.1 GCA_021850405.1 bacterium | reverse complement strand
GGTGCTGGAGCTGCCTCACCTCGGCCGCCACCACACTGGGTACAGCCACCACCTCATTGCCGAGCGCGACCAGCAGATCTACGCTGGAAGAAAGGGAGGTAGCCGAGCGGTCGAAAGACCAGTAGAGCAGGGAAAGCCCGCTCTCTCCTGCCGCAGCCAGAGACAGTTCGGTGGCCTGGTAGACGGCTCCCTCCAGGGAGAGCGTGATTGCTCCTGGAGCAGGAGAAAGCTGACCCAGTGCAGCTGCATGTGCAAAGACCGAGGCCAGAACGTCAGCAGTTTCCAGGACAGGGTTCAACAGCTCCAGATAGGCCAGGACAGCATCACCGGCAAGCTGCTCCTTCCAAGCCAGCTCCTCCAGGATACCCACCACCATGTCCCGGTTTTCGAAGACGATACCGAGGCCGCAAAGCTGGATCCGTCGCCTCTCGCGCTCCAGGGCCCGCTCGCTTATGAGACGCGCCCGCTGCTCTCCATAAGCCTCGCCCAGCAAAAGATCTGCAACTGTAATTGCCCGGCTAGCTGTCGCCATCACTACTCCCCCCGAAGGCACTTATACCGGTCAGGGCCTGGCCCAGGACAAGGGTGTGCACCTCCTCGGTTCCCTCATAAGTTATCACCGACTCCAGGTTCATGGCATGACGCAGTGGAGGATAGTCGAGGGTGATGCCATTTGCCCCAAGAAGCATCCGGCTTGCCCGGGCAATATCCAGCGCTACACGCACATTATGCCGCTTGCCCAGGGACACCTGGGCAGGAACCAGTCTGCCTGCCTCCTTCAGCTGGGAGAGCCGAACGGCTATGGCAGACGCAGCACTGAGTCGGGTAACCATATCAGCAAAACGCTCCTGCGCAAGCTGCGTGCCGGACAGTGCACGACCAAAAACGGTGCGGCTGCCAGCGTAGGACAGCGCCGCCAGCAGGCAATCCCGCGCCACTCCCGTGGCTCCCCAAGCTATGCCATAGCGCGCTTCGGTCAGGCACGAGAGCGGTGCCGACAGCCCGGAAGCCAGCGGCAGGCGGGAGCTTTCCGGGACGCGGACATCGTCGAGATGCAGTGTGCTGGTAACTGAGGCACGCAGGGAATACTTGTGGGGAATATCAGTGGCTGTGAATCCCCGCATCCCTTTCTCAACGAGAAAACCAGCAACACCAGACCCGGTTCTGGCCCACACCACCGCCACATCAGCGATAGATCCATTGGTAATCCACATCTTTGAGCCACTAAGGACCCAGTCTCCGCCCTCCCTTCTCGCGGTGCTTCGCATTGAGGCAGGATCAGACCCCGCATCTGGCTCAGTAAGGCCAAAGCAGCCGACAGCCTCGCCTGCCGCCATCCTGGGCAACCACTGCTGCTTCTGTTCCTCACTCCCATAGGTAAATATGGGAAACATGGCAAGGGAGCCCTGGACGGACACAAACGACCTTATGGCGCTATCTCCCGCCTCAAACTCCCGGTTGGCAACACCATAAGCAGCGGCAGAGGCTCCGGCACAGCCGTAGCCTGAAAGATGCATGCCAAGAACCCCCAGGCGCGCAATTCCGGGAATCAGCTCAGTGGGAAACCGGCCAGCATCAAAGCAGTCCGCAATGAGCGGCCGCACCTCTGCATCCACAAAAGCAGCTACTGCGTCCCGCACCGCACGCTCTTCTGCAGTGAGCAACTCATCCATGGAGAGAAAATCAGCTGCCGCTGCTCTCCCACCCCCAGTCTTGCGAACTGGCCCAGCTCCGGTCCCAACTGCCATTGCGTTACCACCTTTTTTGTGCGAAAACACCTCTTCAGCCTACCGGTGCCACCCCGGAAACCAGCTGCTGGGCGCACTCCCTGCCCAGTGCCAGGACAGATTAACGATAGACAAGCATCCCTATAAACCCAGCAAGGATAAACAGCACCGATGTGACTGCCACAGCGATCCACCCCTCAGCATACTTTCCACTCTCTTCGGACTGCAGGGCACCGCCTTCTGCCCGGGACTGCGTGCTGGTACCGGGGGAAGGGGAACCTGCCTCTGCCGCACCAGCCGCCAGACCGGCAGGCTTCCCCGGCAATGGCGAACGTCCATGTGTGCCCGCGGCGTCGCTCCGGGGATTCCCTCCCGGGGAGGAAAGAGGGGCAGCAGCACGACCCTGTGTCCGCCTGGATGAGGAGTGCCCGGGAGCGCCGTCCTGCCTTCGCTTCGACGATGGCCCAGGGGACAAATCGCCTGTATGCCCCAAGCTTACCCGTCCTCTTCCTGCCGCCTGCTCCCAAAGAGCGAGAGCACCTCTTCCGCCAATGCCCTATACGCATGGGATGCAAGCGATGATGGGGCATAGTAGGTGATTGGCTCTGCAGCCAGCGCTGTCTCCTGCAACTTCACGGTGACTGAGATGACTGTCTCAAAAACACGCAGATTGGGAATCTGCCGGAGGCCAGCAAGCATATCCCGGCTGAACGTAGTGCGGTTATTTACAAATGTGGCAAGAAGCCCAAGGATCGCGAGTGACGGATTCAGCTGCTGCCGTGCCAGATGTACGGTGCGCAATAACTCCTTGAGGCCCTTTATCGCATAGCCTGACATCTGCACGGGAACAAGAATGTACTCAGTTGCAGCCAGCACGTTTATGGTATGAAATCCAAAGTTGGGAGGGGTGTCAAAGAAGACGTAGTCGTACCGCTCCAGAAAGGGCTCACGAGCCAGTGCATCGCGCAGGGCAAACTCCCGGTTCAGGCTCATCCCCAGCTCCCCCTCGACTGCCGACATCTCAGGCGTTGCAGGCAACAGGTCGAGCCGCTCCCAGGCGGTATGCAGCATAACCTCGGAGGGCAGCTGGTCAGGATCAATAAGAAGCGTGGTTACGCTGCTGTCGAGCGCATAGGGGTCCACCTTCAGGCCAGAGGTCAGGTTGGACTGCGGATCCATGTCCACCACCAGAACCCGCTGACCCTGCTGGGCGAGCGCTCCGGCCAGGGAGGAGCAGGTGGTTGTCTTTCCAACCCCTCCCTTGCCAGAGATGCATGCGATCAGGTGTGGCACCAGAACTACCCCTTCAGC
>JAJZMA010000227.1 GCA_021850405.1 bacterium | reverse complement strand
TCCCCGGGTACGGGCTCTAATCCTGCACTTGGTACCTGCCTGGAGCTGAGTAGTCTCGCCCGGCAGCTGGGTGCAGTGGGCACGGGCGGCAAGGTGTCTGCTGAGTTTTTTGGCTGAGCAGATGCCACTAACCTGATCTGCATGCGAGGGATCTGGGCACTCGCTCTGCAGACTGTAGTCGCAGCTATGCAGCTATCCAGTGGGAAAGGCGCCGCAGGCAGGGAGGGAGGCAGAATGGGTGGACCAGAGGGTCCAGGTTGGCGGATTACGAGGCGGCATCCATGGCCACTTGCCCTGTCACCCTGGTGAGGTCCCAGTTTTTTGCAAGGCTCTATGATGGTGGGGTAGGGGTTGATGGGATGGCGTTTGATATGGTCTGGATCCATCCGGTGCTGCTGGTGAGCCCGCTCGCGCTGCTGGCTGGGGCGATTGGCAGGGGCCTGGGTACTTCCCTCTACATGTTCTATGAAACGTTCTGGGCACTGACCCTTGGATTTGGCCTGTCAGGAGCGGTCCAGGCATTTACCTCCCGGGGCGAGATGGAGCGGCTGCTGGGTGACCATCGCCTGCCAGCAGTGCTTCGCGCCAGTGTGCTGGGAGCTGCATCCTCCAGCTGCTCCTATGCAGCCACAGCCATGGCCAAGTCTGTGTTCCAGAAGGGTGCAGATTTTGTGACTGCGATGGTATTCATGGTCGCCTCTACCAATCTGGTCATTGAGCTTGGGCTGGTTCTCCTTGTGCTTATTGGCTGGCAATTTACCGTGGCGGAGTTCATAGGCGGACCCATCATGATTCTGCTACTGGTCGTTGTGGGGGGGATTGTGTTTACTCCAGCATTGACAGAGGCCGCCAGGGCAAGGCTGGTTGCCCGCGCAGCTGGTCCGGAGCAGGAGAGCGGGAACAGGAGCGCTGCCTCCTGCCGGGTTGGGGAGGGGCATGATCTTCCGCACGATGGTATGCAGGCACATGGCGCCAGCATAGGTATGCCTTCCGGCTCAGGTGCTGCGGGGAAAGGGGCTAGCTGGAGGGATCGGTTCCTGGATCCTGCCAGATGGGCGGATGCTGCGGCGTATGCAAGGGCAGATGTGACCATGTTGCGGAGAGAGCTGCTGATAGGGTATGTAGTTGCAGGATTTCTGGCCGCGCTGGTACCAGTTGCAGTGTGGAATGTACTTTTCCTGAAAGGGCAGGGGGGGATTGCCGTGCTGGAAAACGCTGCGATTGGCCCGGTCATTGCGATGCTCAGCTGGGTGTGTTCGGTTGGCAACGTACCTCTCGCAGCGGCACTCTGGAAAGGTGGGATCAGCTTTGGTGGTGTGGTTTCATTTGTGTTTGCAGATCTGATTGCAATGCCCATGATCCTTATCTATCGGCGCTTTTACGGCTGGCGCCTTACCTTGCGGATACTGCTTGTGTTCTATCCTGCCATGGCCGTTTCGGGCCTGGTAGTTGGAGAGCTGTTCACAGGACTTGGTCTTGTGCCGGCTGTTACCCGTGCAGGAGTGGCGGCTGTAAGTTATACGCTTAACTACACTGCAGTTCTGAACGGACTGTTTTTCCTGGTGTTTCTCGTTCTGCTCTGGCTGAGCTTCCAGCAGGCCCGCTATGGTGGTGGCTCCGGGCTGGCGCTCGACCCGGTATGTGGCATGCAGGTAGAGACGGCAGCTGCCCCCGCATCGACTGTCTTTCAGGGCCAGCGGTACTGGTTTTGCTCCAACCGGTGCCTGGACAGGTTCGTCGCGGCTCCCGCATCCTACGCTGCAGCAATGCCTGGACAGACAGGAAACAGGATGTCACTGCTGCGCACGTTCCCGCTTCATGCTGCAGGAGACAGACCGGCAATGCCATCCGACACAACCCAGTTGCCAGGAGATCCTGTCTCTCCGGAACTGCCCGCTTCAGCGGGGCTGGGTGCTCCAGAGGATGCAGGAAAAAGGGCTACAGTTGCTGTAGATCCTGTTTGTGGGATGGAGGTAAAGGTCGAACATGCTGCAGTACAAAGGAACCTCGACGGCGTGAACTATTATTTTTGCTCGACTGTATGTGCGGCACAGTTCGACCAGCAGAACTGACGCCACGTGATAGTGCGGTCGTGGTGCGCCCTTCCTCGTCCATTCTGCCCGTGTGGTGAGGCCAGTGCTGGTGCTGGGCACGGCCCAGGCATACCAGACATACGGGGACGAGCGTGTAGGGGAGGACAGAGGCTAGGGTCCAGAGACGAGGGTGAAAGTCCAGGTAGAGGTGTAGGTGCCAGCGTAGGCATTTGCAGGAATGGAGCCACTCCAGGGGATGGTTACCGTCTGGTCCCCCATTCCGGTACCAGCTGCGCTGGAGAGCAGCTTGGTCGCCGTGCCGCTCAAAGTGTATGGATAGAGGTTGGCAAGGGTTGCGGCTGTGCAGGTGCTGTTGGTGTCACAGGCTACCGTAGGCAGACTCGTACTCAGTACTGAAAAGTCACCATCTGCGAGCGTATTGCCCGAAGCATTGGTGAAGGTGGTGGCAGATAGGGTCACATTCCAGCCGTTGCCTGAACCGGTGGCATCACCGATATCCAGGGGAACGCTAGCTGTAGTGGTCTGGGTTGCGCCGTTGAGCGTTATGGAGGTAAACGAGAAGGATGCAGGAGTGGATACGAACGCAAGTGTTCCGGCAGTGATGCCAAGGGTAGCCGGGATGATCTGCGCTGGATACAGTGTCCAGGTGTCATTGAGGTAGCTGCTGCCGTTATACCCGCCAAACAGAACTGCCTCTGAGGTGGCTGTATCGTAGGACATGGTGGCGGATTGGAGCCCCGGCGGGCTGCCGGCGCAGGCTGTGGTACACCCAGAGGTACCTGTCACCTGGGCCCAGCTGCTACCGTTGTATACCCATGTGTCGTTGTAGAAACTGCTGCCGTTATACCCTCCAAACAGAACCACCTGTGAGGTGGACGCATCGTAGGACATGGTGGCGGAGTCCCGTGCCGGAGGGCTGCTGGCGCAGACATCGGTACTGGCACCGCATCCCGCAGCCCCTATAACCTGGGTCCAGCTGCTGCCGTTGTATACCCACGTGTCATTG
>JAJZMA010000173.1 GCA_021850405.1 bacterium | reverse complement strand
GTTACGTTGCCGGGCGTTGGGAGCAGTTGCGGCCGTGCACGGGGATGTGCGCTTCACTGCATTCCGCTCTGCCTTGCACCCTGCCTGACCTTGCAACCGGACGGGGGCCCACGCCTCTGGCATATATGGGACCGCATGGTTACGCATACCAAACCGGTGGGTAGACCAGTAGACCAATAGAATTTTGCGATTGTCTGTGATGCAAGAAGGGGAGAGTTGAGTGAAGCAGGCGTCCGGTACGGGGTTGCGCGAGATTGAGGAACAGCTGGAGCAGCTGAGACCAATGGAGTCGGCCATGTTCTGGGGCTGGGCGCGGTGGATGCTTTATGCGATGGGAAGCCTTTTTGTGGAGGCCGGAGGGACCTATATGGCAGACATTGTTCTTGGCCCTACAGCTGTCTATGTGGTGTCGGGTGCATGCACTCTGGCAATGTTGTTCTGCCTTGTCAGGATGGCGATTTGTATGAAAAAGTGGTGGCCGTATGGAATGCGGCGCAGTCGACTGATGGCGCAGCAGCGGCGTCTTCGGCGGTAGGCGGGTCGGTGCTGGCAAATTTTTCGTATGGTGCTCCGTGTGCCCCCATTCTGGTTGTTGTGCGGGTCCCGGTTTCCGGCCCTGAGGCGGGGACGCAAGCGCAGGACAACCGGCTCTGCGCATAAACGGTAGGCTCGGGCATGCAATCGAGTGCTACAAGGCCCCTGTTGCCGTGCCAGGACCCAACGCGAAAAGGTGACCGCGAACCGCTTTTGTGATCATCCAGATTCCTTTGGTAACGCTTGATTCAGGCTGGACCAGGGGATGCAGGGTACCAGGCCGCTGGTGGGGGTTTCAATGACTATGGCAATGTATGTGTACCGCGCCAGACACCGTGGCCTTCCAGCCTGCTCCGGCCACCGGCGGGGAGCAAGACGCTGGCTACCTCTGTTCGTGGAACCTGTTGATTAGGGTAATATCTCGTCGCATGGCTCCCTCCGACATCATTCGCACCGAGTCTCTTTCCCGGAGGTTTACGAGCAGGCGGGGAACCGTGCTGGCAGTCGCGGGTATCGACCTGCAGGTTAGCGAGGGAGAGATTTACGGCTTCCTCGGGCCCAATGGCGCCGGCAAGACAACCACCCTGCGCATGCTGGCAACGCTCTTGCCTCCCAGTGGCGGAACGGCTATCGTGGCGGGAGCGGACCTTCTGCGGGAACCAGCGCTGGTCAGGGAAAGGATAGGCTATGTCAGCCAGGCAGGGAGCAGCTTTCCTGACGTGGTTGGACGGGATGAACTGGTGCTGCAGGGACGGCTATACGGGATGCCAAAAGCCGATGCCAAGAGGCGGGCAACCCAGCTGCTCAATGACCTGGACCTTGCCGAATTTGGCGACCGGCCCACGAAAACGTACTCTGGTGGGCAGCGTCGACGGCTCGACATTGGCATAGGGCTCATGCATCTTCCAAAGCTGCTTTTTCTTGATGAACCTACAACAGGACTGGATCCCCAGAGCAGGGCACGTATGTGGGATGAGGTGAGGAAATTGCGTGCCCACGGCACAACGGTGTTTCTTACGACCCATTATCTGGAAGAGGCAGATGCACTTTGCGACCGCGTAGCTATCATGGATCATGGCAAGGTCTCGGTCGTGGGGACTCCGGTTGAGCTGAAAAAGCAGGTGGCAGGTGATGTTGTCCTGGTTTCGGTCGAGGGGCCAACCGCGATAGCCAGGACGCTGCTTGCAGAGCAGCGGTTTGTTCGCAAGGCGGAAGAGGAAGGTAGCTCAGTGCGACTCTATGTAGAGAACGGCCCCACTGATATGCCAGCCATCCTGCGGCTTCTGGATGGGGCAGGGCTCGTGATACGCGAACTGAGCATGAGTCGACCGAGCCTGGATGACGTCTTCCTGATCCAGACGGGTAGGTCGCTTCGGGATGAAAATGGGCAAGGATAGGGACTGCGCTGCGGTCAGGTCTTGATAGCCCGGTCACGGTTGGGTAGTTCAGGGAAGGGATAAAAATGGGCAAGCAGGCAAAGGATATATGGCTGATCTTCCAGCGTTACCTGGTTATCTTCCTGCGCAATCCTGTCTGGGTGGTAATTGGGGTGGCACAGCCCATCCTGTACCTGCTGCTGTTTGCACCGCTGCTGAAGGGCATTGCCTCCACCCAGGGGTTTCCTCCTGGCGGCGCCTACAACGTCTTTGTGCCAGGGCTGCTGATACAGCTGGGGTTGTTCAGTGCAAGCGGGGTCGGCTTTGGCCTTATCGCCGAGCTGCGTGCCGGTGTGATCGAACGGTTTCGTGTAACGCCTGTGAGCCGCTTTGCGCTTCTTCTGGGCCGTGCCCTGCGGGACATCGTTGTTCTTCTCCTGCAGGCACTGATCCTGCTGCTTCTTGCAATACCGTTCGGTCTGCATGCAACGCCAGGTGGCCTGCTGGTTATGCTGGCGTTAGTGGCCATGATCGGGCTTGGCATGTCATCCATCGCCTATGCCGTTGCCCTGGCGATGCGCAGCGAGGACTCTTACGCTCCACTGGTCTTTACTGTGAGCCTGCCGCTACTGCTCCTGTCGGGGGTGCTGCTACCACTGACCCTTGCACCCCAATGGCTGCAGACTATTGCTGACTTTAATCCCCTTTCCTATGCTGTCACCGCTGCACGCGATATGTTCAACGGCAATGCGGGCAACCCTGCCGTACTCCACGGTCTGCTGATAATGGCCGCAATAGCAGTCGTTGGCGTGGTCATTGGTGCCCGGGCGTTCAGCAGGGCCATCGCCTGAGCGCATACCAGCAAGGATAGGCTGCAGCGAGCCTGGGAGCCCCGTTAAATTCCTGGGGTGGCGGCACCATCTGGGCCCAGCCCTCCCAGGCTCAGCCAGTGCCAGCCAGGTGGCTGTGTGACAAGTACCAAAATTCTTTACTCCACTGTATTTTGGGCGGACGGCGGGGATGAAGGTGCAGCTTCCAGTTGTTTCGGCGTGGGTTCAACAACGAAGTGCAACAGCCTTGATGTCGTTATTACAGCGTAAAGAGGCAGAGTGCTTTCGCTTCAGGCGGTATTGCTGATTCCCCCAGTGTC
>JAJZMA010000102.1 GCA_021850405.1 bacterium | reverse complement strand
GGAAGATGCCGTGCACCCTGCTTGCGTATGAATTGATCGGCGAGAGAGTATGCACCAGGGTTTCAAAGGACTGTATGTGTCTGTCGAGCTTGAAGCAAACTGCCCCAATTTCAATGATCTGGTCTGGCGCGCGTCCTGTGGTTTCACAGTCCACAGCCACAAACCGGATCCCGGAGAGGCGGGCGGAGGGTTCCGGACGGGAGTCTGATGGCTCGCGCGTACCGCCTTCCAGGTGGGCGAACTCCTCCTGTTGCGCAGGTCCTAGCCTTCCCACCAGGGCGTTGCCGACGCTGGGCGGCGCCGGGTGGCGTGCATGCGATTGGTGATTGCGGTGGTTTCTCGGGTGGGCTTCCGGCTCCATGCTTCCATCCTAGAACCTTTTTTCCGTGAGCGAGCCTATTTGGTACTGTCGTTCGGCTGGCCCAGTGGCTCCTTGCGAAAGCTGTCATACTTTGCTTGGTCCTGTGCCGCTAACCCCAAGGGGGGGGTGAGCTGTGGCTTGACTAGCCCCAGCGCCCTGGACCAATATTGGTTGCGACGATCACAGGAAGGGAAAATGCAAGTGAGCCTGGTATGGGGCCCGGTAACCTATGAGGTTGTGGATTGTGCTGGTGCTGATTAAGTGATCGTTGCAATCGGGGTTGACGCCACCACTGCTCCAGTCGACGTTAGGGAGCGTCTATCCGTGACGGAGAGGAACATTCCCCATCTGATCCAGCAGTTGACCGCCCATTCGGGGGCATCTGCAGTGTTTGTGCTCTCCACGTGCAACCGTACAGAGATTTACCTTGGTGCACCAGCAGGGCTGGTTCCTGAGAGCCTTCATGCGCACGTGGTGGAGTATCTCTGTCTGGGAGACACACGGCTTGCCAGTGCACTGTGGGTGCTGACTGGCAGGGATGCCGTACATCATCTCATGCGGGTGGCGGCTGGGCTGGAGAGTGCCATACTCGGAGAACCGCAGGTGCTTGGTCAGATAAGGCGAGCGTACCGTCTGGCCCGGGAAGCAGATGGCCTCGATTCACAGATGGATGCTGTCGTACGGGCTGCCATTACATGTGGCAAGCAGGTTCGGACTGAAACTGCTATCAGTGCCCATGGACCAGGGATTGGAGAGGTGGCGGTGGACAGGATCGCGGATCTTCTGGGTTTCCTGGACGGTGCAACGGCAGCAGTGGTGGGCTCTGGCACTGTGGGCGCCCACGTGCGTGCCAGCCTTCTCGCGGCAGGTGCGACGGTAGTCTCATATGGGCGCAGGGCTGGAAGGCGAGCAGATGGTGTAGTGGTCGAGCCGGTGGCCAGTCTGGTCTCGGGCTGTTCCAGGTTCACCTGTGTGATCAGCGCTACCTCAGCGGTGGAGTATGTAGTCCATAAGGAGCAGGTGGCCCAGATGCAGCGCGAGCGCGGCGGCAGGCCGCTGTTGCTCATGGATCTTGCGGTGCCAAGGGACATAGAGCCTGCGTCAGCGCAGGTGCAGGGCGTAACCCTGCTGGACATAGATTCGGTCGGGACAGGAGGGGAGGGGCTTTCCTGCAAGGAGCTGGCTCTTTGCGACCGGATTGCAATGGATGCTGCAGATGGGGTTATGGCACTTCTAAAGAGCCGGGAGCGTGTGGCTCCAGTTGTATCTGCGCTGGTGGAGAAGGCAGAGCTGTTGCGCCAGCAGGAAATTGAGCGCACATTTGGGGGAGCTGACCTTGCCCCTGGACTGAAGGCACAGATTGATGTTCTCACCAGAAGTATCGTGCGCAAGCTGCTTCATGACCCGGTCATGTACGTCAAGGGGGATCCTGCCAGCGGAAGGGTTGCCAGCGACCGCTCGCTGGAGGAGCTGCGCCAGCTTTTTGGATTGCAACCTGATCTGGTACGGACCGGTACCGATGCCTCTGAGTGAGGCAGGGTGAATCGCCCGCTTCTGGTAGCTACCCGTGGCAGTGCCCTCGCCAGGGCACAGGCAGGTCTGGCAATCCGGGTGATGGAGGAAGCAGGTTATGGACCATGCGAGCAGCACATTGTGCACAGTACTGGAGATATTTCCCAGCGGGTAGCCATAAAAGAGCTGCCCGGGCAGGGCTGGTTTACCAGGGAGCTGGAGGAAGCGCTTGCGGGGGAAAAAGCGGACGTGGCGGTCCATAGTGCCAAAGACCTGCCGACTGAAGCACCACCTGGGCTTGAGGTGGCGGCTTTCCTTCCCAGGGCTGACCCGAGGGATGCACTCGTCAGCCGTGGGGGCTACCTTTTCTCGCAGCTGCCTGCCGGGGCGCGGGTAGGAACGAGCAGTCAGCGTCGTCTGGCGCTTCTGGCCTCACTCCGCCCAGACCTTGTCGGGGTTCCCATACGGGGCAACGTTGATACGCGGTTGCAGCTGCTGGAAAAGGGGGGAGTGGATGCACTGCTCCTGGCCAGCGCGGGACTGGATCGCCTGCAGCGGGCCGATGTAATCGTCGAACGACTCGACCCGGAGCTGTTTGTGCCTGCACCAGCGCAGGGGGCAATTGCCCTCCAGGTGCGTAGCGGCTCGGGGGTGGCGCAGATGGTGCGCGTGCTGGATCACCAGAAGACCCATGCAGAGGTTGTCGCTGAACGTCTCGTCCTCTCGGGCCTTGGTGGGGGTTGCCTGCTGCCACTGGGCGTATGGGCACGCTGGTCCCAGGACATGCTGAAGATGACAGCCGTACTAGCGGTAGATGGCAAACTGCGTCGTACGGAGGCGATGGGATCTGACCCCATAACACTGGCGAGAGGAGTGGTCGCGTCGCTTTCGCAGGTTGCAGTGTGAGCAGCAGGCTGCCCCGAGTGATTTGCAGCCGACGTGACTTGCCTGGCAGGGCAGGGGGTACCAGCTGATGGCTGGGGCACAGCTGCGGGGCATTGGGGTCTGGATGACCCAGAGTCGGGGTGTCAGTCCAGGAGTCCAGTCAGGGCTGATTGCGCAAGGTGCCGAGCTGCTGCCTGTGCCCCTGATCGTCATAAAGCCCAGAAAGGGGCCCAGGGGGATTGCAACTGGGTTTGGCGCCTGGTTTGCAGGGCTTGGGGAGGCAGCAGTGCCGGGTGCAGGGCTT
>JAJZMA010000065.1 GCA_021850405.1 bacterium | reverse complement strand
CCTCAGACAATACAACATTGTCGCTGGAAGATACGCTGCTGTTGTTGGCTTGCATGAAAGATAAAAGCGCAGGTGATGTAGGGAATACACTGAGCGAGGTTGGGTAGACATCGCAATTTGGGTCTACAATCGGCATGTGGGCTGCCATGTCCAGCAGCATCTGCCCCGGCACCTGGCTTTGCGCCTCAAGATAGGTGAGGAAGTTTGACTGATCCTTTGCTTCTGCCCATTGCTGCAATGCAGCTTCACGCAATACTTCAGCTACCTCTGTGTGGAACGCACTGGCCGATAGCGCAGAGTCGTAATTATTCAATGTAGCTGGCTGCGGAATATTTTTGAAAATCTCAAGGCCAGGGATAATGCTCACGCCGGTAGGCGCCCAGACCTTTACCAGGGCGAGCGGGGCTGAATCGAGCGGTGTGTCCTGGGCAGGATAATTTTTCTCCCATGCCAGGGAGGCTGGCAGGGGGGTGGGAGTCGCAGAAGGTCCCGGCCTGACGGTAGAAGCAGAGGACGAAGGGGGATGGGGACCAGGAGATGATCCGCCACCGCAGGCTGTCAGGGCAAGCGCCAGGCTTGCCAGCATGACCATGCCCGCCCGCTGGCGTAGCGTACCCATTGGCATAGAGAACAGGGGGATGCTCATCCTCGTAAATCTATCGCGTCTTGCCCCACAGGGCAAGGCAGCAGCTAAAACTGGAACAGGCAGCTGCCCTTGCCCACGGGGGGGTGAGCGGGACCTCCATCACCCACGGCTCCGGCAAAAAACGGCATCATCTGTCCATGCCGCAAGAAAAGACACAACAGTAGCGATGCACGTAGTAGTTGCACCCAATGCGTTCAAGGGCAGCTTTTCTGCCGCTGCAGTAGCTGGTGCCATGGCGCATGGGGTACGCCGCATCCGGCCCGATGCGACCATCGTGGAGTTGCCCATGGCAGATGGCGGCGACGGCACGATGGAGGTCTTGCTGAAGGCTTCTGCCCATTCCCACATCGACCAGATAACCACATCGGGCGCGGGCCTGCCTGGAATAAGTTCCAAAGGCAGTATCGGATGGACCGATGAGACGACTGCCCTCCTGGAAATGGCATCTGTCGCCGGGATTGCAAGCCTTGCTGGCCGCCTTTCTCCCCTGACTGCCAGCTCCGCCGGGCTGGGCGAAGCGATAAGGATAGCCCTGGATAACGGGGCAACCAGACTTATCATCGCCCTTGGCGGAAGCGCATCCACTGACGGGGGCACTGGAGCTCTAACTGCGCTGGGCTTTGCCTTCCTCGACCCGCATGGCAACCCACTGCCCGCAGGGGGTGCAGCACTGATCCAGCTTGCACAGATTCTCCCACCGCGCAGCGCAGTGCTCCCCGCCAGGCTTGAGGGTGCAGAGATCACACTCCTTGCAGATGTGTCCATTCCCCTTCTGGGTGCCAACGGAGCTGCCTCTCGCTTTGGCCCCCAGAAAGGCGCCAGTCCAAAAGAGTGTACCGACCTGGACCGCGCCCTCTCACACTTTGCCCGGATAACCATGGAGTATCTGGAGGCGTATCAGGGACCGGCACCTCCACCCATCCCGGTGCGCGCTGCGGGCCAGGCCCACACACAGGAGGTAGCGCAACTGCCGGAGCAGCCCGGCGCTGGAGCAGCTGGAGGCACCGCATTTGGCCTTGCAGCCTTCCTGGGGGCAAAAATCGTGCCTGGAGCAGCATTCTGCGCCGACGCCATCGGGCTCTCCACCGCCCTTCTCCGTGCCGACTACTGTCTTACCGGAGAAGGAGAACTGGATCCTACCACTGCTGCTGGCAAGGCCCCCTTCGAGGTGGGACTACGGGCTCGCAGACATCGGGTACCCTGTGGGGCCGTGGCAGGGAAGGTAAGCCTCCCACCAGGTAGTACCGCGCCTGCGTCCAGGATGGAGACGGATGCCCCAGGGCACCCTGCCCCTCCCCCATCGGCGGCATCCTGTACCAGGGCTGACCTTCCATTCGCCGTTGTCCGCGCCGCTGCATCAGGCGAAAAACCTGCAAGCCTGAAGGACATCGCCAGCACTACCAGTCAGGTACTCCTGGAGCTGTCAGGGCAGCGCTGATGCCGACTGTGGGGAACTCTGGCCAGGGCGGGGCAACGCGCAGATTAAAATACCGGCGTTAGCCACTTCTGGTACTTCTTTACCTCTCCGCGGCAGACAGAAAAATAAAGCTGCTGCAGCTTCATTGTCATCTCACCCGGGGTTCCCAACCCTACAGTGCGCCGGTCAACCTCAACTACCGGGGAGATCTGCGCCCCAGTCCCACACAGGAAGACCTCATCTGCTCCGTACAGTTCGGTCCGGTCTATGGAGCGCTCCCGTACATCAAGGTTCATCTCGGCTGTCAGCAGCTCCATTACTGTTGCCCGGGTAATTCCCTCCAGAATGTTGTCGCTTGGGGGTGGGGTGTAGAAACCACCGTTGCGCAGCATGAAGATGTTCTCAGCCGACCCTTCCGACACATGACCGTCCCCAGTCAGCATGATCGCCTCGTCGTAGCCGTTCTCCATGGCTTCACTCTTTGCCAGTGCACTGTTTATGTAGGCTCCGGTTATCTTTGCCCGTGCAGGCGCTGCCAGGTCGTCAACCCTGCGCCAGGATGACACCATGCAGCGCAAACCCCTGGATATGTCTACATACTCACCCATGATCACCGGATAGATCGCAAAGCCATCGTGCAGGTCGTGCAACCGCACTCCCACCACCTCGTCTGACTTGTATGCCAGCGGGCGAATATATACGTCCTGGTGAAACCCGTTTTTGCGCAACAGCTCTCTTGTTATCTCAGCCAGCTCGGCTGGTGTCCGGGGCAGTTTCATGCGCAAAACCTTGGCGCTCTGCTCCATCCGTGCATAGTGCTCCTCCAGACGGAAGACAAACAGCTGCTCGTGCTGTGCCCTCCAGTACGCACGGCCCCCCTCAAAGCAGCCGGTTCCGTAGTGCAGACCATGCGTCATCAGACCCAGATGGACATCCCCATACTGCATAGCATCGCCGTTAAACCAGACCCAGGTCTGGTCTATGGCCCTGCTGCCAGCCTT
>JAJZMA010000033.1 GCA_021850405.1 bacterium | reverse complement strand
TGGGGGTGGATGCGGCCTTCAAAGTTCCGGTTGCCGCTCAGCACTGCAGCAACGGCAAGCCCTGCCTCATCGATGACATGCGCCACGGGCTCATCGAGAGGACCGCTATTGCCAATGCAGGTGGTGCATCCATAACCAACCACGTTGAACCGCAACGCCTCCAGATCTTCCATCAGGCCAGCTGCCTGCAGGTAATCGGTAACCACGCGGGAACCAGGCGCCAGGCTGGTCTTCACATGGGACGGAACCTTCATGCCGCGCTCCCTGGCCCGGCGGGCCAGGAGGCCAGCTGCCACCATGACACTCGGGTTGGAGGTGTTGGTACAGGAAGTTATGGCCGCAATTACAACAGAGCCGTTTGCAACCCTCTCTGCCGCATCCTTGTCGAGGGTCCCAAATGCAGCGGTGAATGACTCAGGGACACCTGGCAGGTCTACGCGATCCTGGGGACGACGGGGCCCGGCCAGGCTGGGAACGACCTTTCCAAGGTCCAGCTGAAGCAGTTCAGAAAAGTGGGGAATGGCGCCGCCAGGGGTGCGGAACATGCCTTGCGCCTTGGTGTACCGCTCAACCAGCTCAACCTGCTCTGCCGAACGACCACTCTCCCGCAGATACTCAAGGGTGCGATCATCCACGGGAAAAAGTGCAGCAGTTGCCCCATATTCCGGAGCCATGTTGGACATCGTGGCCCGGTCAGCAGCTGAAAGGCTGCCAAGGCCGTCTCCGCAGAACTCTACAAACTTGCCTACCACGCCGTGCTTGCGCAACATTTCGGTAAGTGTGAGGACAAGATCGGTCGCAGTTGTGCCCGGCACCAGCTCCCCTTCGAACCGGACGCCAACCACCACCGGTGGCAACAGGAAGAGCGGCTGCCCCAGCATGACCGCCTCAGCCTCAATGCCACCTACACCCCATCCCAGCACACCTATCCCGTTGACCATGGTGGTATGGGAGTCTGTTCCCACCAGGGTGTCGGGGTATGCGATCCGCACGCCGTCGCGCTCCGCAACCTGCACGACATGTGCAAGGTACTCAAGGTTGACCTGGTGGACAATTCCCATCCCCGGAGGAACAACCCGGAAGGTGGCAAACGCCTGCTGGGCCCACCGGAGAAGCTGATACCGCTCAGAGTTGCGCTCGTACTCCCTTTTAATGTTGCGCTCGTATGCCTGGGGAGACCCAAATGCGTCCACCTGCACTGAATGGTCCACCACCAGATCCACCGGTACAAGCGGATCTATCCTGCCGTAATCCCCACCTGCCGCAGCAACAGCATCACGCATTGCTGCCATGTCCACTACCGCCGGCACTCCAGTGAAATCCTGAAGCAGGACCCGGCCAGGCATGAACGGCCTCTCCTGATCACTCGAGTCTGCACCCTCCGCAGCCGGGTGCCAGCCTGCCAGCGCCTCCACCGCGCCATGGACTGCAAACCTGGCGTCTGCGAACCGAAGCGCATTTTCCAGAAGGATCTTGACGGTGACAGGAAGCGTGGCTACATCCGCAGATCCCTGCTTTTCAAGCTCGGCTAGAGAAAAAATCTCCACGCCTGTCCCCGCAAGCGGCTTTTGTATCCCATCCAGGTATGACATCTGTTCCTCCCATCGGTGCAGGCCTATAAGGCAATCTTCCCATCCCGGCCCCTGCGTCTGCCATTTTCCCGGCCGGCAGACAGGGGCCAGTCCGGTCCCTGGCATTGCATGTAGCTACACGATTCGGTCTGTTACAGTGGCCGAATCAATCAAACGATAAGGAGTGACCGGTATGAGCAGTCTTGTGAGGCGGATGAGCCTCCTTGTCGCTGCTGGTGCTCTTGCCGGGTCGGTTTTCTCACCCTGGCTTCTCCCTGTGCGGGTGATGGCGCCCCAGATGCGGCTTGCCGGGACAGTGGTGCCGGCGGCTGTGACCAATCTTGTTGTCAACGGCAGTTTTGAGGCACCCATTGCCAACTGTCCGTATGGCCTGAGCCAGTACGGTAATGGCTCTACGGCAATACCGGGCTGGGTGGTGGGTGGCAACAGCGTGGACATCCAGTGCAGCACTGGGAGTGGATTTGGGACCTATTTTCAGGCAGAGAGTGGGAACCAGTCGGTAGACCTGTCGGGGAGTGCGCCTGGGTCCGTAACCCAGACTGTCGCCACGACAGCAGGAACGACGTACACGCTTAGCTGGTATATGGCAGGCAACCCGTGGTGTGGGCAGCAGGTAAAGACCATGCATGTCTCCTGGAACGGGACACTCGTGGATGCCCCTGCCTTTGATACTGCTGGGCACAGTGCTACCTCCATGGGGTGGGTGCAGCACACACTGACCCTGGTGGCTACCGGGAGTGTGTCGACGCTGAGTTTTGCGGATGCGACGCCAGATGGCAGTTCATGTGGGGCAACTCTTGACAACGTTGTGCTGACAGTAGGCAGCCATCCCCTGGCGGGGAACGTCATCCGGGATGCCACCCTTGCAGGTAGCAGTCTCACCAATGCACAGCAGTGCAGTGCTGGGGGTCCGGTGGACTGTGCGAGTGGGGACCTCTTCTCAGGCACAACTGACCTGTCGGTGCCTGGCTTTGGGGCAGGGCTGAACCTGACCCGTACCTACAACAGTGCCAATGCGGGCAGCTCTGGCCCCTTTGGTCCTGGCTGGTCATGCACCTACTGTGGAGGACTGAGCCAGGACAGCTCCACCGGCACAGTCACAGTCACCCAGGGAGATGGGGCGCAGGCTACGTTCTCCCGTACGTCCCAGGGAACCTACAGTGCACCAGCGTGGGAGTTTGCAACCCTCACCCAGGCTAGATCCGGGATCTGGACGCAGACCATTCGCGGCACACAGATATCTACCTACTCGCACTCGGGCAGACTGCTCACACTCTCAGACCCCAACGGATCTACGACCGCCATTGAGTACACCCTTGCTGGACATATTGCAAAGGTGGTGGACGCATCGGGGAGGGCACTTACCTTTACCTACGGGAGCAACGGAAAGATCTCCTCAGTCACAGATCCGCTGGGGCGGACAGTCTCCTACAGCTACGATGCAGCCGGAAACCTGACCAGGGTCACTGAGGCCAATGGTGGGGTATGGAGCTACACGTAC
>JAJZMA010000011.1 GCA_021850405.1 bacterium | reverse complement strand
GCGTGGCCAGGAAAGCAGTTGCAGAGCAGTCCAGGTGCCCGGTTCCCACCCGCAGGACTGGTAGCTGCTGCGGTCCAGACCAGCGGGCTACGGGGACACTGTATACGACTGCTGTGTGCACCCCCTTATTCCATGGCAGGGTACGGGCAGCTGCTGGCAGACCGGTCAGGTATGACGGTGCTAATACCCAGGGAGCGGGTATGGATACATGCCAACGGAGTAATGACGTGTGGCAGGAATCCATCTGACCGGGACGGCCAGTGGCAGTCTTTCCACCCGGAGGTGCGCAATGTCAGAAAGCGGTAGGATCCAGTACCCCGCAACACCGCGTTCCGAGCTGAAACGACTCACCTATGCCACATCTGCAAAGGCGGCAGCACGCATGCATGAAGCAGTACAGCTCCAGCCCAGGGACAGGACTTTTTCCCTGGTCTGCCGATACCTTGCTTCCGGAATTGCCCTGGCGATGTCGACAGGAACACCGGGAGAGCACCAAAGTTCTTCTGCCCGAAGAAAACCAGAACCACTCTCCTTGCTCACCGATGGCACATGGATCTGGGACACAGAGGTGGCGGGACACGCAGCGCATGGAACCATCTTTCTTCCGCGAGCCTTTATTGACCATGTCCGCAAAATGGAAGAGGTACCAGTCATCCCGAACGACATGCTGACCCTGCTTTCCGACCGCTACCTTAACCTACGTGAACCGACCCCGTCACAGCAGGCACTACTTGCACAGCATGAGCTCTGGGTGCAGAGCAAGGGCCAGTCTGGACAAAAACTTGTCTCATCAGGAGATCTGGACCTGTCTTCCCTGAATATGGCAGGACTGGAGCTTGCTGAAGCAGACCTGTCTGGCTGCAACCTGACTGGCAGCTGCCTGGCCGATGCTCACCTTAGCCTTGCCAACCTGTCGGGTGCCGAGCTCCTGAATGCAGATCTTTCACGGGCAAATCTGACACATGTGGTTCTGGACCATGCCCTCTGCCAGGGGGCCACGTTTACTGGCGCCAACCTCTCTGGGGCTTCCATGTTTCAGACCGACTGCACCGGTGCCACTTTCGCAAGTGCCGACATGTCAGGCTCCAGCTCATGGAAATCTGCCTTTGACAAAGCCGACTTTGCCTCCTGTCTACTTGCCAATGCTTTTTTTGAGAACTGCTCGATGATCGCAGCCAGGTTCGAAAAGGCAGCTGTGGACCTCTCAGTCACCTTCAGGGGAATAGAGCTCGAGCCGGGCGAGTTTCTGGACGGGCAGGCAGCTGTCGACGCAATCAGGAGCCGTTCTCTGCCTCCCCAAAACACAGGCGGCGACCTGCAAGGTGCGCAAAGCTGAACGGCTGGGCAAGGGCCCAATACTGCCAAGTCCAGCTTTCCAGGATCTTTCCCTGCCAGTAGACGGACCGGACAGGTCCTCCCCGTGCTGCGCAACCAGCTATCCTCGACCAGCTAGCGCGCGGGCCCACCCACCACCCCACGCGCCATCCCATGCGCCATTGGATTACCCATGGCATTGCTGCACTTTCATGAATTTAATTAATGAGCGCCCTTGGTCCAGCCGAGTGGGCCAGAACCATGCCGGCAGCACTTGCGACACCGTCGCCCATAGGTACAGGGGTAGCATCCTTCAGGTGATGGCGAAACCAGGTACGCTGCGCCTTTGCATACTTTCTGGTTCGACGTGCGATTCTCTCAACAGCTTCGGCAGCACTGATTTGGCCCTCCTGCAGCGCCATGCCTTCGAGATACCCAATCCCCCCGCTGCAAATCTCAGCTTCACCAAAACCCTGCGCCCGAAGTGCTCCAATCTCAAGGAGCAGGCTGCCATCCTGGATCATCTGCTTTGCCCGGGAATAGATGATGGAATCATTGAGTGATCTTTCCATCTCAAGCAGGAAGGGAACAGCAGCGACCCGTGTTTCTATCCCCCTGGCATTCCCCACTGATGGAAAGCCAGCATCCAGTTGCTCCAGAGCCCGTATCACCCGTCTTGGGTTCCGCACATCCACTATTTCGGCCGCCCCGGGGTCTCGCGCCAGCAGCTCTGACACCAGCTGCGCCAGCCCGCCGGGTTCCTGTGCAAGCACGGATCGGCTGGACCTGGTGGGAGGCGCGCCCGCTCCCGCGCCAAGGCTCCACCCCGAAAGAAGGGCTTCCAGAAAAAGGCCCGTTCCACCGACTATCAGCGGAATATTTCCAGCCTGCTCAATCCTTGCCATGGCTGCCTTGCAGTCTCTCACCCAGTCCCAGACCGAGTAAAGCTCCGAAAGACCTACATATCCGGAAAGGTGCAGCCTGACCCCACCAAGCTGCTCTTCGGTAGCGGCACAGGTAGCAACGCTACAGCCACGCCGCACCTGCCTTGAGTCTGCGTTTATCAGCTCAACATTACCAATCTGGGAGGCTACGGCAACCGCAACTGCAGTTTTGCCCACAGCCGTTGGGCCGGCAATCACAACAACCGGTGACGAAACGGGCACTGTTCCAGGCCTACCGTGGGCGTCCAAAGGCCTGGCGCAAATCTCCATCCGGAAAGCTCACTATCGTTGGCCGTCCATGAGGACAGGTGATGAAGACCTCTTGCCCAAGAAGGTCTTCCAGCAGCTTGCGCTGCTCGGTTAGCGCCAACCGGTCTCCAAAGCGGACAGCCGTATGGCAGGCAATGAGAGCAGCAATGCGATGCATGGCATCCTTTCCCCCATGGTCGCTGCGCTCCTCATCAGGATTTGCTGCTGGCGCGAGTACATCCAGGAGCAACGCCTCAATTCGGGAAGGATCAGTCCCGACCGGACATGTCAGGCACCGATAGGAAGAACCGTCGTCGGTATCAACCTGGTAGCCCGCTGCTGCAAGCAAATCAATCTGCTGCGCTTCCATGGGAACACCGCCAGTGTTGCGTACCACCACTGGAATGAGAAGCTGCTGGGTGGTTGGCGTGCCCGCCTCGACTAGCCGTTTTAGCTCCCTGTTATAGAGGATGCGTTCGTGCGCTGCATGCGGATCTACCAGAGCGATACCGCCTGAATACTCCGCCACCAGCCAGGTTGAGTTTACCTGTTCCACCGGTCGCAGCCCCAAAAGTTCTGCTGGATCTCCACAC
>JAJZMA010000070.1:887-3112 GCA_021850405.1 bacterium | reverse complement strand
GGCAGCGGTAGCAGCTGGGACCCCAGGAGAAGAGGGAACACCATGGGTCGCTGCGCCGGATCCCGCGGCTACCAGCAGACTGTCACTATGACCGTGATAGCCACCCTCGAACTTCACCACCAGATCCCGCCCAGTAGACGCGCGGGCCAGGCGCAACGCTGACATTGTTGCCTCGGTCCCAGAGTTAACCAGCCGGACCATCTCAATCGATGGCACCATCTGGACAATCTTTTCCGCAAGGAGCAACTCTGCCTCGGTATTCGAGCCATAGGAGATGCCAGCTGCAAGCTGCCTGCGAATGGCTGACACGACCGCTTGCGGAGCATGACCAAGTATGTGTGGCCCATAGCCAAGTACAAAATCGGTATAACGCCGACCCTGCACATCCACCAGCACAGCACCCTTGCCGCTATCAATAAAGAGTGGTTCTTCCTCAACAGCAGCAAACGAGCGCACTGGGCTGTTGACACCCCCCGGCATGCACTCCTGTGCCCTGCGCAGCAGGATCGCGCTATCGCGGGTCAACTCACCTCTTGGGAAACCGTCACTGCGGTCATCGGCATCTTGGCTGTCACTTTCTCCGCCACAGCGATACCACTCACCATATGACCAAACAGATTGTACTTGGCTGCCAGGCTAGTTGAATCATTGGCGATACAGATGAAAAACTGTGATCCATTGGTATTGGGACCAGAGTTTGCCATCGCCATGGTTCCCAGTGTGTAGTTTCCCTTGACCGGTTCATCGTTGAACTGGTATCCGGGCCCACCTGTGCCCAGATTGGTTGGATCGCCACCCTGGATGACAAATCCGGGCACAACGCGAAAAAACTGAAGGCCATCATAGAAATGGTTACGGGTCAGTACCACAAAGTTGTTGACGGTGTGGGGCGCAAGACTGGGCTGCAGACACTCGACCATCGATCCCACCGGTGTCACTATTGTCACTTCATAGAGAAGCGCCGTGTTTATCTCCATGGGTGGCTCAGCCGGATATACATGGATGTTTGCAGGGGGGTTCAGTGGAGGCAGCGGAGGACCAAACTTGGCCGTAGCACATGGCGTTGGAGCAAGATCTGCATTGGTGTAGCTGGAAGTCGCCGTTGCGGCTGGACTTGCTGTCGCACCAGGGGTTGCAGTGGTCCCTGCTGGTGGAGTCGCACTGGCAACTGGTGGACTTGCGACATTGCCACCTGTCGCGGCAGCGATCGCCCAGATGCCTCCTCCAACAACAATGACCAGGAGTGCCAGCGCTACCAGCCTCAATGGGGTGCTGACTGTTCCCCGTCCTTCTGGCATCTTGCTCACTGTCGAACCTCCTTCAGGAAAGCCAATGTCCCACCTGCTCTGCATGATACGTTATTACTGCACTCGCGCCAGCGCGCTGCAGGGAGGCAAGACCCTCCAGCACCACCCCGCGCTCGTCTATGGCTCCAGCCTGTGCTGCGAACTTTACCATCGCATACTCTCCACTCACGCTGTAAGCGACGACGGGAACGTCAGTACTGGCAGCTACAGCTGCGATGACATCCCCGTTCCAGAGGGCTGGCTTGACCATCGTAGCGTCGGCACCTTCCTCAAGGTCAAGCCGCACCTTGCGCAGGGCAGAGTGCAGGGCGCCCGGGGGAAGCTGGTGTCCCTTGCGATCCCCTGTGGCAGGCGCAGAGCCTGCTGCATCCCGGAATGGACCGTAAAGGGAGCTTGCGTACTTGGCGGAATATGCAAGGATTCCGGTGTCTGTGTACGAAGCAGCGTCCAATGCCTGCCGGATGGCCCCAACCTGGCCATCCATCATGCCGCTGGGTGCCACCATATCAGCACCTGCAGCAGCCTGGGACAGTGCAACCTGACCGTACAGTAGCGCTGTACGGTCATTGTCCACCTGGCTGTAGGGACGACTGCCATCTTTCCCATGGGAAAGTACGCCGCAATGCCCATGGTCTGTGTACTCGCACAGACAGCAGTCTGCCAGGAGGACGATAGTGTCTCCGAACTCCAGGCGTAGCTGGCGCAGGGAGCGCTGTACAACGCCATCGTCGTCCCAGGCTTCGTGCCCATCGTTTGACTTGGTAGCAGGTATGCCAAAGAGCAGTATCGACCGGATTCCAAGGTTTACCAGAACGGTAACATGCCTGATCAGACTGTCCAGACTTTCCTGCAGCTGGCCCGGCATGGCAGGGACAGGTATGGAATCGCTGCTCAATTCCTGCACAAACAGTGGTGCAA
>JAJZMA010000070.1:0-877 GCA_021850405.1 bacterium | reverse complement strand
GATGCTGCTACCTGCAAAAAGGCTTCGGATTGCAGGAGTTGAAAGTAGCCTTCGGGGCCGCTCGGCTGGAAACCCCATCAGCACGTTCCACGAGGCCGGGCCAGGCCCCGGCCTCCGCTACCGCTTTTGACGGTAATATTTTCCTGCATCCCGTCTCTACCAACCACCGACAGCACTGCTGCAACAAGATCGTTATCACCTGGGCTGCTGGCCACCGCAGCGACTGGCAAGCCAAGTTCCCTGGCATTCATCACGGAAGATCTCCCCACACACACAAGTTTGCATGACGAGGGAAGGTCACTGCTACCCACCCGGTCTTCCAGGGCTCGGCGCAGTGAGGTGATCCCCTCTCCACTTGCCACCACTACTATGGTGTCAAGTCCACCCACACAGCGCTCTACCATCTCTGAAACAGCAGACGACGCTGAGGGAACAGTGTCATAGAGGATACTCTCGGTTACCTGAATTCCCCTGCCGCCAAGCTCCTTGGCAATATCAAACGCAACCTTTGCGGCCCTGGGGAACCATAAACTGGACACCGAGGCAGTCACAATATGGTTGCAAAGAACCTCGGCGCTGGGTGGTTCTATGCCCTCGACGTGAGCAAACCCTGCATCACGCATGGCAGAGGCAGACCCAGAACCGATGCAAAAGGCGGGTAACGCCAGAAAAGCATCCCGCAGCGAACTGACGGCTGCTGCTGGTCCCAGCAACGCGGCTGCATTGGCACTCGTAACCACAAGCCCTGCACCCGGCACTGCTGCCTCCCCAAGCCCTGCAAACCAGGCGCCAAACCCAGTTGCAATCCCCCTGGGCCCCTTTCTGGGCTTTATGACGATCAGGGGCACAGGCAGCAGCTCGGCACCATGCGCAATCA
>JAJZMA010000039.1 GCA_021850405.1 bacterium | reverse complement strand
TCAAGAGTGGAGCCTCCGACATCCAGGGAATAGATGTAGAAGCGGCCCTTAAGCAGGCCTACTAAGTGCGGTGAGACGCCGGGCGCGTCGGTGTCTGCAGGGTTTATTGCTGCTTGGCACTGCCACTCTGCTTTCCAGCTGCTTTTCTACCCCACCCCAGATCTCTTCCCTGAACCCAGCCAACGGATCCACTCATGTCGGCGGCAACCAGCCGATGATCATCGGTTTCAGTGAGCCGGTAGATACACAGTCTGTGATGAAGCGACTCACTGTTTCGCCCCCCTTGCCGGGTTGCAAGCTTCCTCTGCTCCAGCCGGCCGGGTCGAGCGCAATCTGCGCAGAGCTCTGGAATGGTTCTGATACCGTTCTCACATTTAGCCATCCTGGCGCCATATACCACCCGTCCACAACCTACACCTTCACCCTGGCAGGGGGCATTGTGTCGAAAAATGGTGTTATAAATAGCCTGACACACACGTGGACAATCCAGAGCAACTCTGCGCCAGCCCTGCTCTCTTCCTACCCAACGCCTGGCTCTATCGATGTTCCTCCTGACGGTCCATTCTCCATTAACTTTTCGCGTTACATGAACGCAGCAGCAACCAGCGAGGCCATTACCCTCTCGCCGGATGTTGCCGGAACCAGGGTCATCCCGAATCGGCTGGACCCTGGCCAGTTCCTGCTGATCCCGGGCAGTCTCCTGCAATCGGGTGCCACCTATGCTATCCACATCTCCACAAACGCCACTGACCAGTTCGCCCAGGGATTATCGAAGAGTTATGTGATTCCATTTAAGATCGGATCTCTTGTTGGTCCGCATGCCGTAATACTTTCGGGCCCACAGGACGCACCTGCCAACCATATTTCCATTACCCAGCTTGCTCCACCCAGTGTGGGAGATCCTACCATCAGCATTCCATTGTTAAGTGTGCCGGCTATACCGGCTCCTGCCATTGGGCCGCCGTTGCCACAACCACAGAATCCAGCAACCAGTGCAAAACCTGTATCTGAAGCAGGGCTGCAGTCGGCAACCTCCAGTACGACCAGTAAAAAAGCGGAACTTGCACGAAGTGTAGTTAACCGTAATCAGGTAACCGGGTATGCCCAGGCCGCGATTTCTCCGGATAACCGGACTCTCGCCGTTGAAGAATATATTGGGTCAGGCTCCTTGCAGTCAACCCAGATCGCCGTCTTCTCCCTACCCTCCTTAAGCTTGCAACAAATCATAGGTAATGGAGCGTACGACCCTGTGTGGTCCAGCAATGGACCCGATCTAGCCTATAACGACAATCTTGGCACAGGATTTTTCAATACTCACACCGACACCATAAGCCAGACTCTGGACAGTTATCCTCCACTTGGACCGGTCAGCTGGTCTACTACTTCAGCCATGGCGCTTGTACCAGTCCTGATGCCGATGGGCCCTGGAGCAGAATTGCTCGCGCCAGGTACTCAGGCCCAATACCAGGTTCCTGACATTAAGCCTCCGTTCCTGGAGCCACTCCTGCTGCCAAATGGCAATGGACTGGTGGCAACTCGAATCCATATAAGTAGAATGCAGCTATTTGAGCTTAACTGGACTGGGTCTGCGATTCCCGTATCCATTGGGGATCAACTGGACGGGATTGGCTTTTTTGGCGGGGCTACCCTTTTATGTGTATCCGAGTCAGCACATCCACATCTGGAATCCTTCGATTTGAGCACCTCCAGCTCATTTCCTATTGCCGGCCCATCCAGCTTTCGCCAAACTGCTACGGTCTCGCTTTCACCAGAATGGAACAGCATCATCTTTGTTAAAAAGATAGATGGCATATCACAGATCATGACTGAAAACGCTGATGGATCTGGCCTTCGGATCATTTCGCAGTACACTTCTACCAATGATGAAGCCCAGGCAGGATTCTTCGCTACCGGTTAATGATCTCACGGCGCAAAGGAGGCTATGACGTGCCTGGCACAAATCTTAATCGATGTATGGCCGAAAAGCCCAGTCTGGCATTAACCTTGGCTATCAGCAGCTCAGAATCCATCTGCAACTGGTGAGACAGTGCCGTATTTGCAGTAGCCAGGACCAAAGCTCCACGATCCAGACGTACTACAGAGCACATCCCTGCAACAGGATAGCCAACAGCATCCAGGAAAGCTTCCCTGGCTAGTTCCTCGGTGACGGCTCGTTGTACACCCATTTTCTTCACCGCATCGCCAAGAGCACTCTGAATCGGCACTATCCCGTTATTGCCTTGCGTATGTCCCCGGGAGGATGAACGTCGGAAGGTCACGACCTTCCACCGGCAAGTGCAGTCTCAGCATCAAAACTCAAACAGGTTCCAGCAGCTGGAACTGTAGTCGGCCATTCCGTGCCCGTAATGACGGCCTGGTATCCCAGTGTGATCAATCTCTGGGTAAGCACCTTGCAGGTCCTTGCATCAAGCTCACTGAAAAGATCGTCCAGCAACAGGATGGGGTCGCGTCCAATGACAGACTCAAGATAGCGGGCCCGCACTAATGCCATGGCCAGAACAATGGTCCGTTGCTGTCCCTGGCTAGCTCCAATTTTTGCAGTATGGCTCCCCGCCATAATGGCAACCTCATCCCTGTGCGGACCAACGAGTGCCACTCCCCTCGCTATCTCCTCCCGCTTTGCCATAGCCAGGTGGTTGCGGAGATTGAGATCCCACGAACCTTCACCAGGCTCGGTCACAGGCGGGTTAGCCTGATAGTTCAAAGACAAGCTGAACGGCAGACCAAGGAAGCCTGCTTCCTCAGCCAGCAATTCTCCGAGCAGCGCAAGGGTCCTCTGCCGTTGCCTTTGAATCAGTGCACCATGAGTTGCGATCTGAAAGTTATAGGAATCGAGAACCGCCGGATCACCGCGACCAATCCGCAAGTCTGTCAGACATCGATTCTTTTGCTCCAGTGCCCGTCTGTACTCCAGGAGCGCCGAGCGTACCTGATAATCGTGCTGGACGAGCAGCATGTCCAGCATCTGGCGTCTGATTGATGGAGATCCTTGCACAATGGCAAGGTCGCCCGGGAAAAAACTTACTGATGGCAGGTGACCGAGGTAGGTACTGCCTCCGACCCTGGTTTCGTCCAGATGCAACTGCTTCCGATAGCCT
>JAJZMA010000160.1 GCA_021850405.1 bacterium | reverse complement strand
TCCCTCCTACCAGCCGTAGACCCCTCCGGCTTGAGTGGGTGGGGGCTGAGCTTGAAAGTATACGGTCCTTTGATGTCGAGACTCAGGTATCCCGGTCGACTTTGCGTGAGTTTCTCCTGCTGCCGGCCCGCGAGATGGATCTCTCCACAACAGCGCTGGCAGACGCTGCAGTGGAGTTGGGAAAACTGCAGCTCGATTCTCTCCGGGCAGAGGTGCAGGAGGCCTGGATCCGGAAAATTGATGAGCTGGGGTCGGGGGCGTATGACGATGGAGTGAGCAGCATCGCCCCCTTCCTGCTCGGTGCCCAAGGTGGTTCGCCGGGCAGTTCCCTGCTCAGTCACGCCAGGGTGCCGGGCCTGATTCTTGTTGCGGGCAGGTTGTCTGACATGGGGAGTTTTGCGCAGCGCCATCGCCAGGAGGTGGCTGCCATAGTTGAGCAGGAGGTAGCCCACGGAGAGTTGCCCCAGAGGCTTCCTGACGCATTGTTTGGCTGGGAGACGATCAGTGCCGAACTTGGCCCCTGGACTGTCGTAGAGTGTGAGCGGCTGAGCGAGGGGCATGTAGAAAGCGACCTGGGCTGGGAGGTAGCGCCTTCCTTTGTGGGGGAAGCCACCAGCTTTCCCAGCTGGGCCAGCTCTGTCAAGGACAGGGAGCGCGTGCTGGTCTGCACCCGTCAGGAAGGAAGGGTGATGGAGCTGGCTGGTGAGGAGGGTCTGCACCCGGTTGAACTGGATGATTTTGATGCCCTGGTTACTGACTTTGACTCTTGCGGACTGTACGTTGCTCCCGCGGGCCTTTCGAGCGGCTTTGTAGCCCCTTCAGCTTTCCTTGGCGTAATTACGGATGTTGAGCTTTTTGGGCCCCAGAGGAAGCAGCGTTCAGTTCTCCTGAGAGGAGCCAGAAGCGCACTTTCCACTTCGGCGCGTGGAACAAGAGGCGCTGGCAGCAGCTCTCGTGGGCGCGACGCTTTTACCCTCGAGTTTGCGCCTGGAGACATTGTGACGCATCGGGACCACGGAATCGGGAGATTTCTGGAGATGCGCAGCATGGGGGACAGTTCAGGCACATCTGAGTATATGGTGCTGGAGTTTGCTGATAAAGAGAAGCTGTATGTCCCAGTTGCCCATCTGGACCGTGTGGACCGATATGTCGGTGGCGCCGATGGTGCTCCAGCCCTTTCCCACCTTGGGTCTGGAGACTGGGAGCGCGCCAAGCGGAGGGTCAAGGAGCGGACCGAGCAGATAGCAAGGGAACTTTTGCGGCTATATTCCCGCCGCGAGGCAACGCAAGGCTATTCGTTTGCGTCCGACAGCCCGTGGCAGCATGAGGTGGAGGCCGCCTTTCCGTTTGATGAGACACCTGACCAGCAGCTGGTCATGGAAGAGATAAAACGGGATATGGAGGCGTCCCGCCCAATGGACCGGCTGGTCTGTGGAGATGTTGGCTTTGGCAAGACTGAGCTTGCACTCCGGGCAGCATTCAAGGCCGCAGTCGAAGGCAAGCAGGTTGCCATGCTGGTGCCTACTACAGTACTGTGCCAGCAGCATTTTGGAACCTTCTCGATGCGGCTGGCGCCATTTCCGGTAACTGTACGCCAACTTTCCAGGTTTGTCGGCGATGCAGAGGCTGAAAGGACATTGGCAGGGCTTGCGGATGGAAGCGTTGATATTGTCATCGGCACGCATAGGCTGTTGCAAAAAGGGGTGAGGTTCCATAACCTGGGTCTGGTAATACTCGATGAGGAGCAGCGCTTTGGTGTGTTGCAGAAGGAGCGCTTCAAGGAGCTGCGGCTAAGTGTTGACATGCTCTCCCTTTCTGCTACCCCAATTCCCCGGACCCTGCATATGGCGCTTGCCTCTCTTAGGGACCTGTCTGTCATCCAGACGCCTCCTGAGGAGCGGCAGCCAGTGCGCACCTACGTGACAGCCTATGACGAGAATCTCGTCCGCGATGTAGTGCTGCGAGAGCTTTCCAGGGGTGGGCAGGTGTATTACCTTCATAACCGTGTGCAGACTATACAGTCCCACGCCGAGCGCCTTGCCGAGCTGATTCCGGAAGCAAGAATTGGCCTGGCACATGGGCAGATGCCAGAGACCATGCTGGCTTCAGTGATGCAGACGTTTGCCGATGGCGACCTGGACATCCTCTGTTGTACGACCATCATCGAGTCGGGCCTGGACATACCCAATGTCAATACCATTATTATCAGCGATGCCCACCGGCTTGGCCTGGCACAGCTGTACCAGCTGCGGGGGAGGGTTGGTCGTGGCGGGCAGCGCGCGTATGCATACATTCTCTATCCCCCCAACCGCAGCCTGACAGAGAAGGCTGACAAGCGGCTGGAGGTGGTGTCCGAACTGCAGGAGCTGGGTTCCGGCTTCCGTCTTGCACTGAAAGATCTTGAGATCCGCGGTGCGGGCAATCTGCTTGGGGAAGAGCAGCACGGAGAGATAGCAGCCGTTGGGCTCGAGGTGTACAATCATCTGCTGCGGCAGGCCGTGTCGGCTCTCCAGGGTACACCACTGCAGGAGTCTCCGGCCCAGGTTACTGTTTCACTTCCCCTGCCGGCATTCATTCCGAAAAGCTATGTCACTGACGAGCGGCTGCGGTTGCGTGCCTACCAGGACCTCGCTGCGTGCACCAGTGAACTCGAACTTGGAAAAGCTGTGAATGGACTTGCCGACCGTTTTGGGCCATTGCCAGGAGAAGTTCTGGGGCTTGTTTATTCGCTGAAGGTGCGTCTGGCTGCCGCCCTGGTGGGCGCGATGGCAGTCGAGACGGACAAGGAGGATATAGTGATCTCCTTTCCCAGGGAGCATGGGATCGATTTTTCCCCGATTGTCGCCCGGTTCTCAGGTATGGTTTCTGCCTCTCCGACACGGCTGCGACTGCTGCGGGCGGCCCGGCCCGTTCCAGGCGGCAGCCGCGCTGGGGCTCTGGCCGAGAGTGACTGGCAGCCACGGCTTATGGGCGTGCTTGAGGAGGTGGCGCGGGTGTGTCGCGTGCGGGAGGGAGCAGGAAGTGCGTCCTAGCGTACCCTCATCGCTTGCCAGCCTGGTCGCCATTCTCGAAAGACTGCGTGCCCCAGGGGGGTGTCCCTGGGATAGGGTGCAGACGCAC
>JAJZMA010000138.1 GCA_021850405.1 bacterium | reverse complement strand
TTGCTGCTTCCTACCAGTAGCCTTGGATAGAGCCCAAGGGGAGACAGCAGGGCAGTCAGCGACTGGTGGTGCTGCCGGGCAAGCACCTCAGTTGGTGCCATGATCGCCGTCTGGAAGCCGGCCCGACAGGCCACAAATGCGGCCATCGCCGCAACTACAGTCTTGCCGCTGCCAACGTCTCCCTGGAGCAATCTGTTCATGGCTCGCTCGTTCGCCATGTCAGAAAGGATCTGGTGTGCCGCTACGCGCTGCCCCTGGGTCAGAGAGAACGGCAGCGATCCAACAAACTCCCTCGCTGCCGATGCGTCATACGGGATAGAGATGCTGCGCAGCGCCTGGCGACGCCGCTGCGCCCGCTGGGCTGCCAGCTGCAGCAGAAACAGTTTCTGGAATGTAAATCGCTCCCGGACCAGATCTATCTGGCCGGTATTTTCAGGGAAGTGTGCCGCAGCGACGGCATCAGCAATTGGAACAAGCCCCTCGCTCGCCACTATCTGGGCTGGCAGCGGATCAGGTAAGTCTCTTGCCAACGGCAGCAGCTGTTCAATGTGACGGCGCAGGAACCGGGAGGTTATCCCGGCGGTCTCAGGGTAGACCGGAACGAGCCTGCCCACATGCAACTGGGTGTGGGACACCAGTTCAAAGACAGGATTGCTCAGGGAGAGCCCGTGCCGGTCATACTGCACCTTGCCACTCACCAGCAGTTCACTGCCGCGGGAGAGCTGCTGGGCGATATAGGCCTGGTTGAACCAGACAGCGCGAATGGAGCCAGTCGCATCCTCCAGCACTGCTTCGACCAGGGTCATCCTCCTATATGGGCTTTTCCTGATCGAAATTGCTGCCACCCGGACTCTCGCTGTAAGGTGATGTCCCGAAACTGCAGATTCCAGGGAAGACAGCTCCCGGGTATCCTCATACCGCCTCGGAATGTAAAGCAGCAGGTCTGCCACTGTCTCCAGCCCCAGCTTTGCGAGTTTGGCGCCGTTGCGCTGGCCAATGCCAAACAGGTCACCAAGTCTGGTGTCGGGGCGCAGTCCTGTGGACCCTGCAGAGGACCGGGCAGTTGTGACGGCTGCTTCCGCTGCCGCTGCGATCCTCGCTGCGGTCAACGCCTGCTACCCCAGGGTGTCATCAGAGGAGGTCGTTCCCAAAGCGGCTGTGCCAGCGGGCGCTGCGGTCAGACAGGCAAGCCCCAGTGCACCCGGTCCTGCATAGGTGCCGATCACAGGCCCAACCTCGTCCAGCTCTACTGGCACCCCTGGAAACGCGTCAGTAACCATCGCCAGCCACGCTTCTGCCTCCTTTGGGACAGCAGAATGCATCGCCCGCAGGCGCACCGGGGTGCCAAGCTCCCTTACGGCACGGAGCATCTCAGACATGCCCTGGGAGAGGCTGCGCACTCTCTGGTAGGGTGTAATCACCCCATCCGAGACAAGCAGCATCGGTTTTACCTTGAGTACACCGCCGACAAATGCCTGGGCCCTTCCTATGCGCCCTCCTTTCTGAAGGTATGTCAGCGTATCAAGGGTTACATAGATCGCAATCCGCTTTTTCAAAAGCTCCAGCTCCGCACGCAGTTCGTCCTTGCCCACTTTTTCTTCTGCCAGCCTTGCTGCCTCGAGCACAAACAGCTTGAGCCCGGACGAGACCGAAAGGGAGTCAACCACAGTAACCCGATCTTCAAAATCCGCTGCAGCCAGCTGGGCGGACTGCAGTGTGCCGCTGAGACCAGCTGTGATATGGAGACTAAAGACATGCTCGGCGCCCTTTTCAAAGGCTGCCTTGTATGCAAGGGAAAAGTCGTGCGGCGATGGCTGCGAGGTATGCGGTAGCTCCGCTGCTGCAGCAAGCCTGGGATAGAAATCATCCTTCTGGATGTCAACCCCATCCAGTAGCTGTTCTTCCCCAAAGATTACAGTAAGGGGAACGACCGCAATTCCTGTCTTGCCCGCCAGTTCCTGGCTAATGTCTGAGGTGCTGTCAGTGACAATCGCTATCACTGATCACTCCAGGGAAAGGATATACGGGTAGTGGGGCTGTCCACCCTCATGCACTTCAAACTCGATGTCAGGAAAGGCGGTCCGCAGCCGGTTCACCAGGGCGTCTGCTCCATCAGTGGTGATCTCCTGACCAAAGTACACTGTCACCAGGGAAACCGGATCACCAATCTTGTGCAGCATAGCCTCGGCCACTTCGTACTCATCCTTGCCTGTCACGGTTATCTCGTCGTCTAGCAGACCGATAACGTCCCCAGCCCTGATGTGGAGTCCCTTGCTCACTGTGGTACGGACCGCATGGGTAATCTCTACCGTGCGGACTGAAGTGGCTGCGGCCCTCATCCGGTCACCATTGGCAGCGGCGGAATCGTCTGGCGCGAGCGCCAGAAGGGCGCTTACGCCCTGGGGCAGGCTTCGGGACGCTACCACCTCCACCCTGCCGTCTCTGGCTAGCCGCGCGGCCTGCTGGGCAGCCATTATGACGTTGCTGTTGTTGGGGAGCAGCAGGACCTGGGCGGCGTTGGTCCGCTCTACTGCAGAGAGCAGATCCTCTGTGGATGGGTTCATGGTCTGACCGCCGTCTACCACCACGTCTGCACCGAGGCTCTCGAAAATTTCACGGAACCCTGCTCCCGCAGCAACGGCCACCACGCCCAGCTCTTTCTCGACTGGAGCCGCTGGAGGCGTGTCGGCTGCTCCTGCTCCGCCCGGTGCAACCGCATCCTCAACGCGAGCCAGGATTGCATGATGCTGCTCTGACATGTCCTCCACCTTCAGGTGGCTGAGTGCCCCCTCACGGGAGGCGGCAGCTATAAGGTCGCCTGGGTTGTGGGTATGAATATGGACGCGGACAAGTTGTTCGTCCCCAACCACAAGTGCCGACTCGCCCATGGATCCCAGCAGGCCCTGCAACTCTTCAACCGGCTTTCCTGGATCATGGATGAGAAACTCAGTGCAGTAGCCCCATCCCCCCTCGGCCATACCAACCCTGGCCTGACCTACCACCGCTGCAGGAGCAACCTCACCCGGAGCCAGAACACGCGGCTCAGTGCGGGGCCGGATCGAAAGTGGTGCCAGCTCAGGGTCCTCCCCGGCCACCTCCTCAAGGGAGTGAGAAAGCCCCTCCAGGATAACTGCCAGGCCAAAT
>JAJZMA010000027.1 GCA_021850405.1 bacterium | reverse complement strand
ATGCCAGTAGCGCGCGGTTGATCTCCGGGTCAGGGGTAAGTCCTGCGGCTAGCTGGTCTGCTACATCCTCCCCAGTGATTACACCTGCGATCGTTGGTAGGTCGTGGGTAGAGATGGCACCAAGCGTCAGGCAGCCCTCCCGGCTCCATGCATCGCGTTCAGGGCGGTCAAACCAGGCAAGCTTGTACCGGACAATACCCCGATCGTCGAGCGCCTCGCGTACCGCAGGTTCAACCGTTCCCAGGTCTTCGCCGACAATAACGGCATCTGCCTCGTGGCTCAGAATGGCAAGACTGTCGAGCAGCATTTCGTAGGGATATGACAGGTAGGCTCCCTCTGTGGCTGGTGCGCCATTGGGGATGCAGTACAGCCGCCAGAGCCCCATTACATGGTCTATCCGGATCCCACGGCCCACCCTCAGCATTGCACCAACACTTTCCCGCAGGAGTGCTGCCCCATTCCGAAAGATCATCGCTGGATCTGGTGGTTCCACTGTCCAGTCCTGGCCCCTGGGGGAAAAGGTGTCTGGCGGTGCCCCGATGGAAAATCCATGGAGGAAATCGTTTTGCCAGCGCCAGGCATCTGCGCCTCCTGGGTCCACCCCGACGGGAAAGTCGTGGATAAGTGGGTAGGTAGAGCTTACCGAGGCCAGTTGACGGTGGAGTTGCCACTGGATCCACATGTGAAAGGTGATCTCTTGCTCATGTGCTGCCAGAAAGGAGTTGCGAAAGTGGCTGTTGGTGACTCCAAGAGCAGCAGGCCAGCTTCGCCAGTCCCGGCCGAAATAGGTTGCCAGGCAGGAGAATATTCCAAATTGCCGCAAGGGCTCCCCTTCCCTGGCACAGAACTGGCTGAAGGAAGCATCGCTTGCGCTATGTGAAAACAGGTGCCAGAGCGCCCGGAGCTGCATACGCCACGCCTGGTCACGCTCGATTGCGGGAGTCTGGTTCAGTGCCTTGCCCGCCTCCAGCCAGGGCTCATTATCTGTCGGTACCAGGGCCCTATGGTGACTGATCGTTGCGGGGTCGAGATGAAGAGGGTTGAGAAAACGGCGGGAGGATGGGAAATATGGGCTGCTTTCTATGGGAACAACCGGGGTTGGCGCGCCCACTGGTGCAAGGACAAGGAAGCTTGCACCCAGGGATGAGGCCCACTGCGCCACCTGCCCAACATCGAAGAATCGCCCGTAGCCAGTTCCTGCCTCGCCCCGCAATGCGTACGCTTGCAGGGAAAGGCCGAAGCTGTTTTCAAGCAGTTTGGGCATGGCACACCGGGTTGGAACTGCCCAGAGCGGAGCCGGGGAGCCATCGGCAAGCTGGAGCATGTAGAAGCCGGGTGACAGGCCCGCTTTATACTCCTGCTCGTGGATCGCACGTCCATGCGCGGTAGAGAGCTGACTGCCTGATGGCAGTGAGAGCGGTTCGTGCGCGCATGTCCGGTAGTACGGGCTGCTGGCTGCAGCGTGTGCTGCCATGGTCGCGCGCAGGGAGTCGACTGTATCCGGATTGGAACGCACCCAGTTGCCCCTTGCATCGGCAAACCCTTCGCTTACCACCGGGGTGAAACTGTACTGGTTCAGCATGGGAGACCATTCGCAATGTTAGCGGTGCAGTTCCTGCCCAACCGTGCTGGCGGCTGCCCCCATCTACCCATCCCTTGCAGTCGTGTCAGGCTCTTGCCCTGGAGCGGGCCCTGCTGTGGGCTCTGGAGTGGCTGGATGGTGGTCGCTGCTGCCGTATCTAAGCTTTTCCTTCCAGTATGAGGAGATGGCGCGCTGCACTTGCACGTTGGACCACCAGAACGGCACAAAGGCAAGCTGGTCCCGCACTACTATCAGCTTTCGGGCGAGCAGTTTGCGCCGGACGGGAACTCCGAAATCGACCCGGAAGAAAAGCTTGTACAGGGCATATAGCAACAGGCAGAACGCCAGTGCTGCGACTGCTATGAGGTAGTCATGCCCGGCTGTGCTTGCCGCTGTCACGCCAATTATTACTATCGGGTTCATGTTTGACAGTTGATATTATCCCTGGCACCGTGTGGGGTAGGGCAGTGCCCCGCCCCACACATGTGTCCTGGGCTAAATGGAGCCAGCGGTGGTCTCTGTGGGTTCAGGGGCAGCGTCATTGTCACCGGTAGACATAAGGCTGTCTTCTTCATCACCCCCGGCCTCAGGGCTGTCAGCTGCTCTGGCAGCATCCTCTGCAGCACGGTCCATCTCAGCCAGCAGCTCTTCTTCCTGTTCCATGGCGTACAGCCGGGATGCTTCCTCCCGCAGCCTGCTGTAATAGTCGAGCCCAGTGCCTGCAGGGATCAGTTTTCCGATGATTACATTCTCCTTGAGACCGCGGAGACGGTCCACCTTGCCCGATATTGCAGCTTCGGTCAGCACCCTGGTGGTTTCCTGGAATGAGGCTGCAGAAAGCCATGATGTGGTGTTGAGGGCAGCCTTTATGAGGCCGAGCAGCACAGTCTGCGCAATCGCAGGTTCTCCGCCCTCGGCCAGCGCAGCCGCGTTGGCCTCCTCCCACTCCATCTGGGACACGATTTCACCCGGGAGCAGTTCTGTATCGCCAGGATTCTCCACGCGTACCTTGCGCATCATCTGCCGGACGATTACTTCTATATGCTTGTCATTGATCTCGACACCCTGGCTTCGGTACACCTTCTGTACCTCATGTACCAGGTAACTCTGTACATCATCCCGGCCGCGGATAAGCAGTAGCTCCTGGGGGCTGATTGAGCCCTCAGTAATCTGGTCGCCCGCGTTGACATGCTGACCATCTGTGACCTTGAGCTGGGAGGTGCTGGGCACAGCGTATTCACGGACATCCTCGTCGCTGGTGCGCACCAGGATGCTGTTCTTCTCCATCTTTACAATGCCAGCGTGACGGGCAGTGACAATGTCTCCGTTGCCACTGCGGATTACCGGTGCACCCTCATCCACCCTGGCACCATCCTCGATGAGGGCGACGCCATCCTTGGGTATGGGGTAGCTGGTGTCGAATGCATCCCGTGCAACCACCCGGATCTTGAGCGAACGGGCGTCGGTCCTCACGATCTCCACCGCGCCATCTACCTCCGAGATGAGAGCTTTGCCTTTGGGTACCCTTGCCTCGAACAGTTCCTCAACGCGGGGGAGACCCTGGGTGATGTCAGCACCACCAGTGGCCACACCTCCAGT
>JAJZMA010000204.1 GCA_021850405.1 bacterium | reverse complement strand
GAACCAGTTGATGTTTTACGGCACAGCACCACTGGCAGCCATGTGCCTTCAGGCTGTCCAGGTTAGCTTGCGTCTCCTGAGAACGCGGCATCTGCTGCTTCCTCCCTCTGCCTAGCCCATGTTGCTCTGATCATTGTGGGTGCATCTGTCCCATCGCCGCGTCCTGTAACGGACTCGTTCCGGCCTTGCCGTAGCCTTGGTGGACTGAGCAAATTACTCTCATCACCTTTGAGCATGATTTTGGGCCCACCCAGAATGCCTTCATAGAACTTGTTGTGACGCTCCAATTGGTGCTCTAACTCCGAATCAGAGATAACGACCGTGTTAACCTCGCGGCCAAGTTTTTCGGTAGCTCCCCGCGCCCACCGATTCAACTCCACCCGATCCGGTGTTCCAACCACCAGGATGTCGATGTCGCTCCCAGGATCATCAGTCCCCGCTGCAACCGAGCCGAATATCAGTGCGAATGCTACCTCGCTTCCCAGGTCTGTGTAACTTCGCAGCAGGTCGCCCACCCCAAACAGTTTTGCACAGATTGACTTCATTTCGGGGTATACGGGGTGGTGTACCTGGACCGAGTAGCGGACTGACGCCCGCTCCTTCGTCCTGGTCACAAGCCCCAGCAGAACCAGGCGCCGGAGCGCTCTGTTGAGACTCTCCCGATTGATCCCTGTGGCATCCACCAGACCATTGAAGGTGAATCCCTCTCCAGGCCGGGAGACCAGGAAAGTAAGCGCCTGCGCCATCGCCTTCGACCCAAACAGGAGGGTGCCAATCTCTGGATTACCCATAACCTGATGCTATCACTGGAAGATGGGATACACAACTGATCAGTCAAGAATGCCAACTGTCAGGGCCGTCTTCAATACTTGCAAGCGGTGCAATGTGCCCCGCGCGGTCCTGCCCGGCAGTGCCGCGCGGCTGTCCAGGTTCACCCTATTCCCTCCACATTGGAGCCAGACAACAGGCTACGGCTACTTGCCGCTTCCTGCCTGGCAACGCTGGTGATGCAACGCTGTGTCCAATGCCCCGTGGTTGCTCCCGGGGAGAGGGATCGAGGCTCGCCAGGTCCAGATTCCCAGGGGCCAGCCGCCAGGAGGGCCCTTGCCGATCATGCCTATCGTCTCCAGACCCAGCTACCCCAAACACACCACGTCTGCCGGGCTCCCTCTGCCACCACCCGTACGGTTCAGGAGCGGCCCGGGCTTGCCGCTGCAGCCGCGCGCTGGATTGTCTCATAGACTCCCCGGGCGTCTGGAACATCAAAAAAGACCAGCGGCCGACCACCATACGCTGTTCCGAACCAGTCCATTCCGGTGTTGGCATAGTAGCCAGCAAACCCGCCCAGTGACCCGAAAACAATGCGGCCACGGCCGCCCGCCCTGGTGCTCAGTTCCAGCGCTGGCAGGTGATTAAGTGCCAGGGAGCGCACGCTTTTTCTAAACGCCCAGCCAATCTCGTTTACCCGCCTGTCGGTTACGGCATAAATGGTTCGATGTCGGGATCGGGCCCTTACCCAGAACCTTCCAGCGATAAAGTACAGGCCCATAGCGACAAAGGGAAGACCCCAGAGGTCAAAAAAGACTGGTGCATGCCCTGCCAGCACTCCAGACTCCCAGAAGATTGCAAAACCGCCCCACATGATGCTGAAAGGCACAAGAAAACAGTCCGCCTGACTAAAAAGGTCGCCACCGGGAGTCCCCTGCCAGAGTAACCGCTCACCAGGCGCAAGCTCCTGTGCGAGTATCTCTTCGGGAGATTGCGCTGCTGGAGCAATTTTACCCATCTGTGGAATTATAGACGGCCAGTTGCGGTGCCATGGCGGCAAAGAGGGCTGCTTCTCGGTATCCGGTTCGTAGAGACAACGCCCGTCATGCCGCGGGACGGATCCAGGGGCAGACATGTTCGACAATTAAATGGCGGCCCGATCGCTATGCGACTGCACCTCTGGCACGGATCTCATTCACTCCGAACGCACCCGTACTCCAGGAAGATCAACAAATCCTTGCGCATCGGCAGTTACGACAATTCGCTCAGTAGCGCACGCAGTTGCAGCAATCATCAGGTCATGAGCCCCGCGTGGTCGGCCGGTTTTCCGCGTGTGAGCCAGGAGAAACGCGTGAGAGGCTGCGATACCAAGGTCGTAATCAATAACTGGAACCAGATCTATCAGTTGCCTGACAAAGGCTTGTCGTGCTGCTCGGTGCCTGGACGAAGCAAGTTCGACTCCAACCAGCAGCTCAGCTACTGTTATTGCAGCCAGCGCAATGTCATCATCATCCTGTACTAACGCGCTAGCTTTAAGGTTCGCTCGGTCAAGGGCGACAAGGACGGTTGTGTCAAGAATTATTCGTGCCAGGTCCGATCCTCAATCACCAGGCTCTTGCGGAGAGAAGCCAGCTCGACACCCCACCTGGGATCTGCCCGTTGGTCCCGAAGCAGGCTCTTTACCATAGCTCCCGTCGCCACCTTCAAAGGGCCAATTGCTGCGACCGCCTTTCCTCCGCGAACAATGGCAAACGTCTCATGCCGCCGTTCAACCCTATCCAGCAGGGCTTTAAAACCCCTTGCAGCCTCGGTGGCTGTAATCTCCTTCATGCTTTCAGATTATCTGATTTCTGCTCCCTGCGCAAGCTGGCAGAGCTCGTGGGCTTGTGCGTGGAACCCGGTCCAAAGGCTCGGGAAACAGGACCCGATCCAGTTCACAAACGCAACCCCAGTGCTGTCCTTCCGATTCTATCCGTCATCGTGTCGAGCCCAGAATGGCAGAAAGAAGAATGCAGACTTGTGCCACGCTCGTGCCTCTCCTTGTGACCATGGCGCACCGAATTACAGCATCCTGGTCTGAAGAGGATGTGCGCATAAGCCAACAGCAGTAAAAGGCTCAAAGACAAATGTCCTTTCACGCGGATCTGGACCAAACGAAATGGACTGTACAACCTGTCTCCTTGCCGTTCGACAACGGCCGCCGGTAACATAACCCATGGCTCAGAACCCTACTCTCAGGGCCTGCCTGCGAGAGCCCTGCCCCGGTTCCCGGCCTCCGCCCTACTGGCCTGGAGCCTTCAGAGCTCCCAGCGATGCCTGGATGGGATTCCAGATTGCGGGAGCTTCTGGCCCTGACGGGAATTCCATACACCTCGCCTGTCTTGGGATCAAAGAGAGCGCAGCGAAGCACGACTGG
>JAJZMA010000123.1 GCA_021850405.1 bacterium | reverse complement strand
CAGGGGTGGCGCAGCTTGGGAGCAGTTCGTACGACACCGTGTATATGTATAGGTCGACGACTGACACCATTTGGCAGTTCAATTCGAATGGCTCCAGTTTCACGCCAAGAACGGCATACGCGGCTGGCATAGGTCCGATGTACTGGATAGGAAGTGGTGATTACAATGGCGGAGGGGTGGATGACATTGCTCTCCTGGAAGGGAATCCGGGCAATCTTGTGGTGCTGGCCAATTGGTCTGGTGGCGGAATAGCGCCGGCTGTTGTCAGCACTCAGTCAATGCCAACCTGGGGTGGTATGGGCAATTTCTTTCAGTAGGGTAGAGGCAATCTGCTGATGGAGGGTTATGGCATTGTGTCCGATAGACCAACCTCTACCGGGCACTTTTTACCGAGCTGCGTTTGGTGCCTTTCACTTTCAGCCGGGGTGTCCCATATACCCCGCCCGATGATGTGCCCGGCCATGGGGGGCCAAACGGTGCAAGGGACCTGTGAGGAGGACCCCATGCTTGAGACAATTCACAGGGCGAGTTAAGCTCTGACTGGGTTGATGGAAATATGGCGTCACTACGCTGTGTAGCGGTGCTGTTGGCCCTTGCCAATGATGCGCCGCATAACGCTATGGAGACGGCCTAGAGCGGAGCAGGGCCCCAACACCCGGGGCAGCATTAAGTGATCGCTGGGTTAGGGCACCCCAACGACCTCCCTGGCTCCACATCGAAATCCAGATTTTGACACCATTTTTGACACCATTTGAGCGCTATCTGGGCGAATTATGGCGTACGATACGGGACATCTGCGATCTCACAACCGCATATAAACGAGGCCCCGTGCAGAACTCCTATCCCTTGTGAGTGCAAAGGGGAAACCTCCAAAGCGGAGGTAATATGGCCAGTCCAGCCGGTCTATCTGGGACCAGTACTGAGCCACTGATGGCTCAAGTTCCTTGAGCTGTCCAAACTTGTCTTCGGTTGGGTCGCTGGAGTATAGCGCTGAACATACCGATTCTTTCAATCCGTTTATGGGCAAGATTTTGTTTTTCAGGAGTTCAAACTCTGTAAAGCTCAGGGGGTAGAGCGGTTCGACGCTGGCCCTTCTCCCTACAACATCAGCATTGCCCTGGAGGTTGAGCGCCGAGGATCCAGAGCAGAGGAACATGAGCTTGTCAGACCGGTCAAAAAAGGTCTTGAGTACCCGTGGCCAGTGCGGGTCACGCTGTATTTCGTCTATGAGGAAAAAGGTATTTCTGCTTATACGTTCATAGCTCGTGCCAAGTGTCACCTCATATGCCTGGAGGACTTCCAGGAGAGAGGCGCCGAGTGTTTCAACGGCCTCATCCAGAGAGAAATAAATACGTTGTTCCGCTCCTGCCTCGCCAGCTCCCGCGCTAGCTGGGCAAGCAAGGTCGTCTTTCCTGTGCCCGGTAGTCCGGGGACCAGAATCCAGCGCCTGGCCTCGCCTGATTGCTGGAAGCGGTCGATGTAATGGTCAAGGAGTCGTTTTGCGGATCGGGATGGATAGAGAGTCCCTTCCCCGTTCTGGACGTAATGGTTCAGACGGCTCTGTTGAAGTGCCAGTTGCTGCTGGACGTAGTTTCTCACTTCAATCCGCACGGCGCTATTTTAGGCTAGCACGCCCGTATACTGATGGCCAATGATATACGGTACCGAGCGTAGAATATTGCAGATGGCGGTGCTATGGCTGGAGGGCACATACCTGCTGGGGCTAACCTGGATGCGTTGCCCAGGGGCCAGGGGCTGACTGCTGACCCTGACGACCCCGACCGTGACTTGCGATAGCACCCCCGCGTGGCGGGGCTGCACGCCAATGAGTTACCATTGCCAGCGTAAATGGCGATGGGGCTCGCCATGGCTGGAGCGCCAAGAAGGCTCACCGAATGAGCTAATGGCCCCTGATTTCGAAGGTCATAGTGGACTTTAGGAGTTGGGTGTGGTTTCTCCGGCAATAGTTTTTGCCATGGGTGCACGATGCTAGCTGCTGCTATAGGGCAGGTAGTGGCGGTGCTTACTGTGGTGGCGCTCGCACCGCTGTTGCGCGGCGTGATTGAAAACCTGAAGGCCAAGGTACAGTCGCGTACAGGACCATCACCCCTGCAGCCCTACTATGATCTGGCCAAGCTGTTCGGCAAGGAACGTACCGCCACCCAGAACGCATCGTGGCTGTTCACGACCGCCCCATATATCGTTTTTGCTACCCCGGTTGCGTTTGCCATGCTGATTCCTGTGCTCACGGCAGCTCCGCTCAGCTGGGCATTTATGGCGGACATGGTGGGAAGCGGCTTTGTCATTGGTATAGGAGGGTTCTTCACCAATCTGGCGGCGATGGATAGCGGCAGTCCCTATGGCGGGCTGGGCAGTAGCCGCTCGCGGTTTGTTTCATCGCTGGCAGAACCGACATTCATCGTGGTGTTCTTTGCTGTCGGGTTTATTTCTGGAGGCACTGTTCCCTTTGTGGTCAACGACGCCCTGCTGACAGGAGCTTCACATATCGTGCCCAGCCACGCCCTTGTCGCTGCAGCGTTCCTGATGGTCGTGCTGGCCGAGGCTGGTCGGCTCCCCATTGATAACCCCAATAGCTCCCAGGAGCTGTCCATGATCGAGTCGTCGCGCCTTTTTGAGTTTTCAGGACCAGACCAGGCCCTTATGGAGTGGGGAGGTTACATGAAGCTCTTTGTGTTGCTGGTTGTCTGGCTCAATGTACTGGTCATGCCACTGGGCCTTGCAACTGCCATCACTGTACCTGCATTTCTCGTTGGCATCGGGACCCTTGCTGTCAAGATGCTGGCAGCGGCGACCCTGCTGGTACTTATCGAGTCAGCCCTGGGCAAGATCCGGATCATGCGTGTACCGGAGTATCTCGGCGGCAGTTTTGTCCTTGCATTTCTTGGGCTGGTGCTCTACACGGTGGGGCATTGAGCAGGCGTGGGTGGGATCCCACCACGGGAGCCCATGATGCTGACTGAAATGACATTTTCAGTTCTGATCCTGCTGGTGACGTTCGCCTTCATTGTGACCAGGCGCCTGCGCAGCGCTGTCCTTGCCTATTCGGTGCAGTCCTGGCTGCTCGGAGGTGTGTCAGTCGCGCTCTTTGTTGCTTCTGGCCTTCTCGAACTGCTGCTGTTTGGGTTGCTCACAATTGGCATCAAGGGGATTGTCATTCCGCAACTGCTGAG
>JAJZMA010000097.1 GCA_021850405.1 bacterium | reverse complement strand
TCTGTATTCCTTTGATGGCGCCCACCACGGGAGACTCCTTGCTGAGCCTCACCTTTTTGACCGGGCTGCGTTTGCCGACATGCTCGATGGGCTGTCTGTGCGCGCTGTAGAGGATGAGGGCGGCACCTCCATGGCTCCACAGCTCCATGTGGACGACTTTATTGAATTGCTTCGTTTTACTGGCAGTGATCCTGCAGCGGCTGAAGAGCTGGACGTAAGCACCTACTCAGTTGCGCTCGATTTTTCCGATGGCACGGACCTGACCTATGACTGGTCGCTTCGGGGCAGGGAAGACTCAGAATGGGAGGCTGAGACCGTCTCGTCGATGGTGTACCGGGTCGCCTGTTCTGTAACATTGACCTTCCGGTCCCCGAAACCGGCACTGAAGATCCCAGGGCCCAATCGCGATCCTGCTATGCCAGACCTGAAGGATGTAGATGCGGTCTGGGCAGCCGCCCGTGCCAGGGCCGAGCGAGGGTTACTCTAGCCTTTCTGGCTCACAATCCAGCGTTGCTACGGATGGAGAACGATAAATCCGAGTGCGTAGGCACAGGCCACTGCAAGTATTAGCAAAAGCTCAAACAGGAGCTGCAGGGAGGTATCCTCCAGCCAGAATGGGCCCACCCGGCGTCGGTTGGGATTCCCCTGATGGAGTGGAATGCGGCTCTCTTGCCTCATGGCCCAACCCTACCATGGCTGTGCCCAGGTGGGAACACTCTTGCTGACTGGCTTGGGGTGGAAGGATGGAGCAATTGCGCCATTGGGCGTGGCAGGCACCTTCTTTGCCAGGTGCCCATCACGATAGCGCAGCCCGTGTGGTTGGAATTGTCGCTGACGTGCCAGAATCTGTTCTTATGGCAGCTGCTTCGACCCGCACGTCGCATCCCCCTGTTTCGCTTCCTTCTGTTCCATATGATCTGAAGGATTCAGGTTTACCCTTTTCCTTCCTCGCAGATCTGTTGCTCAAGGTGCTATACATCCATGGCGGATTGCTCGGCCGCGAGCTGGCTGCCAAGGTCTGCCTTCCCTATCCGATAGTTGACGGCCCGCTCAAGTTTCTTCTTGACGAGGCCTACTGCCAGTCAGCAGGCATGAAGACGCATTCCCTGGAGTCGAACGAGACGCTCGGGGCAGGGATGCAGTACATAATCACCAATGCTGGTCAGGCGCGCGCAAGAGAGGTGATGTCCATAAGCCAGTACGCCGGGCCGGCTCCGGTCACAATTGAGTCGTATGTAGAGATGGCAAAGCGGCAGGCTTCAGGCCCTCTTCCCCTTGACTGGGATGTACTCAAGAAGGTGTTTGGAAAGCTGGTCATTCCGGCAGATCTGCTCGAGCGTCTGGGCCCTGCCCTGAGCTCCCGTCAGGCAATCTTTCTGTATGGACCGGCCGGCAATGGCAAGACCTCCATTGCCGAGGCGACAGTCGCACTCTGTGGAGGGCCGATCTTTGTCCCTCATGCCCTGTATGTGCAGGGAGAGGTGATCCGCTTCCTGGACCCTGTGTACCATCATCACCATTCCCTGGGCAAGGAGATACCCTCGCATGACCTGCGCTGGGAGCTTGTGGACCGCCCAATTGTCAAGGTAGGTGGAGAGCTCTCTCCCGCCATGCTGGGACTGGGATTCAACGGCAGCACCGGGTACTATGAGGCGTCACACCAGCTGAAGGCCAACGGCGGCATTTTCCTGATAGACGACTTTGGCAGGCAGCAGAACATGTCTACCGTTGAGATACTGAACCGGCTCATTGTTCCGCTGGAGAATGGAGTTGACTACCTGAATCTCGTGCGTGGCGGCACCAGTGTGCCAGTACCATTTACTGCCCTGCTAATACTTTCTACCAATCTTGCGCCACAAAGCCTTATGGATGAAGCCTTTTTTCGCCGGGTAAAGTGGAAGATTGAAGTTTCCAACCCCCTTATGGATGAATATGTGGTGATCTGGAAACGGGTATGTGAGGAGTTCGATATCCCGTTCTCAAGGCCAGCAATAGACCGGCTGGTGCAGGTGTACTACCGGGAAAAGGAGCGGGATCTGCACGGCGCACACCCAAGGGATCTGGCTGTCCATCTCATCCACATCGCAAAATACCAGGAGGTGGAGCCAGAACTGAGTGATGAGCTGCTTGATTCTGCCTGCGCAACATATTTCGTTGATGCCGTGCCTGAGGTTGAGGAGGAGCCTGCCACCTGACGTAGCCTGGACGCAAGGGCAAGGCATATACTTCTTGCAGTTTTCCCGCGGGTGCCTGGGGCGGTAGCTCAGTTGGGAGAGCGCTGCCCTCGCACGGCAGAGGTCCCGGGTTCGAATCCCGGCCGCTCCACCAGTTTTTGCTCACCCACCCGGGAAGGGTGGACGTGTTTGCGAAGAGTGGTTACCAGCGCAGGGTGCTCGCCTACTCGCGCAGGTGCCGAAGACTGGTTACGGTACCCTGGTCTGGTGCTGAGGGCAGAAAATGAGCCATTTGAAGAGGCAAGGGCGACAAGCGGGCGGATCAGGGTTGTCGGTCCGGGCTTGTGGGCCAGAAGATCTCGCCACTCTCGTTCCAATCTACGCCCATTATGTGACGAGCAGTACGGCAACCTTTGAGGAGGAGCCTCCTGCACTTTCCGACTGGCAGGGCCGGCTCGCAGAGGTAAGGGCTCTGGGTCTGCCTTTTCTCGTAGCCGAACTGGACGGTGGAGTTGTGGGCTATGCCTACGCAAACAGGTGGAAGGCGCGCTCCGCCTACCGCTACACGGTGGAAGACTCAGTCTACGTCGGTCCAGGTGTGCAGGGGCGGGGGATCGGGACCGCGTTGCTGCGAGCACTGCTTGAGGGCTGTGCAACAGCCGGAATCCGGGAGGTGATTGCCGTAGTCGGTGGTGACGACCCGGCGGCGTCCCTGGCGCTCCATCGGGGCTGCGGCTTCCGGCCTGCGGGCCGACTGCTCCGGGTTGGCTTCAAGCACGGTAGGTGGCTGGACACGCGCCTGCTCCAGTGCTCGCTTGCCACACCGGGCCAGTGATTGCCATTCCCTTGCGAAAAGGTGAGACCGAGCCTGTAAGCAGCATGGTGGTGCTCAACACCCTGGTGCCGCCGCATAGCCCTTTAGTTTGCTGCGCCCTCTGGCGCCCGCCCAGTCAAGCCTTTTGGGCGGTCAGGAATCCTGTGCCTCTGAGCCTGATAGGGTGGATGAGCCTGCCTGGCAACGAT
>JAJZMA010000026.1 GCA_021850405.1 bacterium | reverse complement strand
TGGGCCCAGTGCCGCGGGTGGTGCCTACATTCCAGCCTTTTGTGATCTGGTAATCATGGTGGATGGCAACGCCTCCATGTATCTGGGATCTCCACGGATGGCTGAGGTGGTTGTCGGTGAGAAGGTTACCCTGGAGGAGATGGGTGGAGCGCGCATGCACTGCTCGGTGAGTGGCTGTGGGGACGTTCTCGCAAGCAACGAGGAGGAGGCACTGGAGGCAGCACGCCGTTATCTTTCCTACTTTCCATCTTCCTACCGGGAAGCACCGCCCACTGCTTCTGCAAGTGAGCCAGAGCGCGCTGGCTTCGATGAGGTGATTCCGGAAGAGGCTGCGCGGGGCTATGATGTGCTGGATGTTGTCCGTGCGCTTGCTGATTCTGGTTCTATTTTTGAGATAAAGAGGCTGTTTGCGCGTGAGGTGGTTACGTTGCTTGCCCGTATCCAGGGGCGGCCCGTTGGGATTGTTGCCTCCCAGCCCCGCTTTAAAGGTGGTGTGCTGTTTGTGGACTCAGCCGACAAGGCGGCGCGCTTTATCACTCTATGCGATGCGTTCAACCTGCCGCTTGTCTTTCTGGCAGATGTTCCGGGGTTCATGATTGGCTCAGCCGTGGAGCGTCAGGGAATCATCCGGCATGGTGCCAAGCTGATCTCAGCTGTAGCCAATGCTGGTGTGCCCAAGCTCTGTGTAATCCTGCGAAAGGCATATGGGGCCGGGCTGTATGCCATGTGTGGGCCTGGCTTTGATCCGGACTGTACACTTGCACTTCCATCGGCCCAGATCGCAGTCATGGGACCTGAGGCGGCGGTCAATGCTGTCTACTACAATCGCATTCAGGAGCTGCCCGAGGAGGAGCGCAAGGCCTTTGTCGCCGTGATGGAGGAGGAGTATCGGGCCGACATTGACCTGGAGCGGCTGGCATCGGAGCTTATTGTGGATGCGGTAGTTGCACCATCAGAGCTACGGCGTGAGCTGGAAATGCGGCTGGAGATGTACAGCTCCAGGAGCAGGCGGGTGGTTCCCCGGCATCGTCCCGTCACCCCGGTCTGAGTGTGTTGACAATCCTGCTGGTGCCAGGTCTTTCTCTGCACGTATGCTGTTCTGTCACACAGCTGACCCATGCAGCTTGTGGCAAGGAACTTGAACCAGATGGTTTCCAGCGTAGTTCTTGATCTGCAAGGATTCTCTGTACGCATCACGACGATGCCCTGTTTTTGTGATGACAATTAAGAACTCGGTGTCACGTCGCTCATGGATAATCCTGTCGCCGCCATGTCGAATTCGGTAGGGATCCTCACCACCCTTTGGCTTTACGCAGGATCGTGGCCGCGGCTCTGCGGCCAGTCTGGAAATTTGCGGGATAATTCCTGGCAGTGAACCTGGGGGGGAGTGTGCGCAGGTCCTTGTCTGCAGAGCGCCGGAAGGATACAGGGTATCCTGGCGGCTTTTTTGGTAAGGGTACTCCCGCCGCCCGGAATTGTTCGACAAGATTATCGGACCTGTAGATGCGCTCATGCTTCCGCTTGTCAGCAGAATCCATATCCCTCTGCATCTTCGAGCGATTGTTGCAGCAGGAAAGCCTCGACAATGCCGGATATGGACTGGCCTGTTTGTGCAGCGCGCAAGCTGATAGCCCGATAGACGACATCGCTCAGGGTTATCGTCGCCCTTATGTGTGCACTTTGGCACAGCCGCACAGAAACTTCCCCGTTTGTTTAGGGTGATCCACCTGGTCGCACGTGCAGTGCACCTGTTGGTCGGATGCAGTGCTTCTGGGTGTGGGCGCCAGCGGGATCATGTTGCAGTTACGGAGCCGGAATATATCTGGTGACTATCCGTTTTACCCCCAACAGGATCAGCCCGGGGTTGAGCCTATCAGGGTGGCGCGCCAGACCAGGCGGTGGGTGTCTACCCACCAGGGCGTACAGGTGATCAGGGTGAGCTGGCTGCCAGTGGTCGGCACCAGCTGGGTAACCTGGGATGGAGTTTCATCCCACGCTCCTGTGATCCTGTAGGTGTAGGTCGTACAGTTGCGGGTCTCTATCTTCACCAGCTGTCCAACCCGCATCTGGTTTATGTTCTGGTACTGGGGCTCGCGGTGGAATCCTATGATTACGTTTCCGGGCTGGCCCGGAGCAGGGGAGGTTACATAGTGCACCATCGGCATGGTGAGCAGCTGGGCCCAGGTTCCGTTGGTGGCCACGCCAGCGTATGACACGCCGCCAGTTACGGGGAAGGTGACTAGTGCATAGTCGGCTGGTGGCGCATTGGACGCGCTGCATACAGTGGCTGGTATGGGCGCCACCGTGCCCTTGACCGCGCCAGTAATATTTTTCTCCCCACCATGCTGCCACGCATACAGGGCATTGTTACCGGCTGCCCCCCGGTTGAACACTGCTGCAACTGGCACTGCAATTACAGCTATGCCAGCAAGAACAAGGGCAATCCCAATGAAGAGTAGTGTCCGTGACCAGTAAGTGCGCACCGTTATCTAGAGCCCTGCCTTGTTAGCAAATCGGGGGTTTGTCGTAAAGACAGCATAACCCGACCCATGCCTCCTGCCTAGGGTCAGCCTTCTACCGGCGGTTGTTCCGGGGGCGTTTGCGTCCGTATGCTACGCCCTCAGCCACAGCATCGAAGGTGGTAGCTGAGCTGTCCCCGGCCAGGCTGATGCCGTCGCCCTGGACAAAAATCTTCTTGGAGCCGACATCAATCAGATAGGAGACAGCTGAGCCTCCCTTGCCGTCTGGAAGTACTGATATGTCCGCGACCCTTCCCGTACGGCGACTACCGCCATACGGGAAGGTTACCCGGCTGCCTACGGCGATGGAATCATCGCCTTCAGTCATCGGGCCGGTGAACGGAAGCAGTCGCTGCAGTATACCGGCTTGTCGCCCCGTGGCTGGAAGGGAACGCGGGCTATGCCGCCACACCCTGCGCAGGGCACTTCATGCATCTGGCGCTGGAATGAACGGCCGCCGCCGCCACCACCGCCACCACCAGAAAAGCCACCTGAGGCGCGGCGAGCCGCCCTGCAGGATGGGCACCGAGACGGAGGATTGGTGAGTCCCCGCGAAGTAAAGAATTCCTGTTCACCTGCTGTCCAGATGAAATCGACACCGCATTCGCGGCAACTAAGAGTCTGATCTACCGGCACGCGCCAAATTCCTCCATGGCGCATGAACCGCGCCAAATGTTTGTAGCTGGAGAT
>JAJZMA010000216.1:4351-20176 GCA_021850405.1 bacterium | reverse complement strand
AGGGCTGCTACCCCTCCTTGCGTTCCTCCTGTGACCAGCACCAGCAGCACAACAAAGAAGATTCCACCCGGGTAGATCAACAGCGCCACTGCAGATGCAAGGAGACTCACAATGTCCATGGCGCTAGATGTGACCCAGCGGCACTAACAGAAGCTGGGGAAGCAGTCCCCAGGAATATGCCCCAATGAGTGCCAGGACAGCCCCCGATGTTCTCCACGACAGGCGATGACCAGGCTGGGACGACGCAGACGCGCTGCGGATAGGGACAAGCGGAGTGAGGGTAGCCAGGAGGAGCATTGCCACAACCGCAATTCCAGCATCCAGTGCACCCACGTTGGCAAGTGCCAAACTCTGCAATATCAGGAATCGACCCCAAAAGCTGAGGCTGGGAGGAATGCCTGAAAGGGAGACCTCTGCAAGCTGCACCAGTCTTGCCGGGATGGTGCCCGGCACCTGAAGAAGGATGGGCGCTACAGTAGCCTGCGCGGCAAGCAGAATGACACCACCCACTGCACCCTGCCAATGCGAAGTACCGAACCCGGCTGCGGCAAGACCTATGTCTGCGAGCAGCACCCTGACATAGCGGCGATTGCCAGAAACCCGCAGTGCCCCAACACCCTGAAAGAGGGCCGTTCCCAATCCAAGCACCAGCGGCACATCAAAGTAGGGTACGAGTGTCCCAATCTTCATGTGAAACTGCAACCTGACAACCGTGAGCAGTGTGACGGGGACAACAGCAGCAATCCAGAGCACAGCGTTAACAGGGCTTTCCTGGACGCACCCAACAGCAGCCCAGGCTCCCAGAGGCGCCAGCGCGAGCAGGGAAACCGTTGCAGCCGCGAGCAGTCCTCCCTCCAGAGAAGCCAGGGGCCCAATCCCGGGTCCAGAGGCGGGGTACAGTGCAACTGAAAGAAGAAGACACGTTGTACCAACACCGAGCATCCTTCCTGCGCCAAGAGCTGCACGACTTGGCCTGCCAGAGATCCAGCGAAGCCCAACTGCTCCAGAACAGAAAGCAATGCTTACTGCCCAGGGAACAGGCTGGCGCGCTGCAAGGGCAGCTGTCGCGGCGGCCCCAACCGCAGCCGCTGCCCAGATGTCTCCAGGCGAGGCCCCTGGCGAGAGCAGCATGGCGCAACCGATAGAAAAGCAGGCAAGTATGATGACAAACTGGGCGGCGGGATCGATCCCCATGGAGAGAGGCGCACCTGCATCCGCAAATGCCCCCAACGCAGGCGCGTGGTGCACCAGAAGAGTCCCTGCTGCAGCTGCCCATGGTGCCACAAAACCAAAACGTGGACGTGAGAACAGGAGACACCAGCCGTACACCACGGCTCCGCTCCCTATACAGAGCGCCATTAGCGTATATGTGTTCATGCGGTCGCCCGTCCGGAATCAGCGGGTTCTGTACCCCTCCTGCTATCAGACCGGTCACTCCGTCCTGACATCCACCCCACAACAATGGCTGCAACAGGAGCCAGGCACCCAACACTCCCTGCGGCTGCGGTTGCAGCGGCTCCGCCTTCCAGAAGGACAGTGGCTGCACAGGCAAGAGAAACCCCGGTACACCCAATGGCAAGATCCTCAACACTGTGGGCAAGGAGAATGCGAAATCCAGCCACGATAGTCACGTAGCTGACGGCGAACAATACCCCACTCCCATAACCACTCCCGGCCACCGGAATGTTAAGACTTATCCACGACGCGGCAATAAGGGAGACCACAGAAGACACCGCCCGGACACTACGGGGACCAAAAAGGGATCCCTTGGAGACACCGAGCGAGATAGTGGGATCTGGACCCATCTGGGGCCAGTATCTTCCTGCCACTCTGCTGGCATACCAAAAGAGCCCTACCGCTGCAGCTGTCGCAAGAATGAGGAGAGCGCCCTCGCTGGCAGCTATCTGGAATACGGGCAGCACAAGTGCCAGAGCAGAAACCGCAGCAGCCCATACAATCCCCCTGCGCCCATCCACAAGGGCGAGTGCAACTCCTGCGACAAATGCCACAAAACCAAGAAACGTTCCACTCATATCAACTCATCTCAATGAAATAGCAGCAGGCAGGCAATGCTTCCTAGCACAACGGCAGCAAGGCGTGGCTGATCTACCAGGAACACTTCCAGAGCATCGGCCTGTTTGCCAAAGCGGCGTATCTGCCTGCGCGCAAAAAACAGGTAGCGGAGGGCCCATTTTCGTGATGAGGCGTCTGAAACGCTGGAGGCACCAATCGGCCCCTGTGCCCGATGGGACACAGGTGGTGTAGCCAGCTTTGCATCCTGTGGAGCACCAGAGAAAAGGGCAATCAAGCCAGCACTGCCCCCAACCCATAACAGTATTGCAGCCGCAAACACATATGCACCTGCCCATCCTCCGCCAACCGCCACCAGTGCCTGTGGTGTCACCTGCGATGGGGCTGTGCCAAATGACATAAGCTGCCACGCCGTCCCGGCCAGGAGGGCAGGAAAAAGCAAGGGAATAAGCGAAAGGCAAAGCAGCAACAGCGCAGCAGCCAGCTTGGGTGCTGTCACGCCACCTCGAAGGTGCAGTGGCAGCTGGATCGAGAGGTCAGAGGTAGCGCGATAAATCAGAACAGAAGTGGTGCCAAGGACAAGCGCCACTGCTGGCGCAGCCCAGACTGACCATCCTGCCAGAACACTCATCGAGAGCATTCCACACAGGAAACCACAGCCCACCACGACGCAGGCACAGAGAAGTGCCCCTGTCGCTGGCTTGCGCTCGGTGCCCAGAACTGCTCCAAGAAAGAAAAAGAAAATCGCAACAAAAAAGAGAAGACAAAGAACTATGGCAAGCACTCCCCAGGCAGACTGGCTCCCCACAGCAAAATCGACAGTTGCAAGGCCAAGCAGAGCAAGGTAAAGCAGTGGAATACGATAGCGGATCCACCTGGTACAGGTGCCGAGCCATAGCCACAGCAGCAATAAAGCCCCTCCACAGAGGGCAGCAGGCAGGGATACGTCTGCAGGCAAGGCTGCCCCTTCAGTGACCACGAGGGCATTCAGCAGCAGCAGGCCCACTGAAGGCAAGGTTAGCCAGCTCCACCGCGCCACTGGCCCACCCGCCGACACAGAAACCACCGGGGCAACCAGCAGGAAGAGGGCTGCAAGAAGCCACGGGATGGCAATACCGCTGGTGGCAGCGCCCACCGGGATGGCCGCAAAGTTGCTCGTGCCATGTTGCACGTACAACTCGACCGTACTGGAAAGGAGGAGCACCGCCCCCACCACTGTCACCACACGCGCCATGTGAGCCCTTAGAGAAAATCGTTGATCCTGGCTTGTCAGCTCCCGGTGTGCGCTATAAGCAGCCAGTGCTACCGCCGGGAACATTGTGACCAGATTCCCGGCAACCGAGGCCAGCGCCACTGCAGCAAGTCCTGTAGCCCGATCCCAGCCTCGTGCCCCAGGCTCGCCTCTGTCGACCGTACTCCTGTTTGCCGGAAGCCAGAATCCTGCAGCCATAACTGCAATCGCTATAAGACCAACCCATACCGCCCCAGACTGAACATGCAGAGCAATAAAGGCACCGGTGTAGAAGGTTCCCAGAGTAACAACCCCTCCGCCAGAGGGCAGGAGCAACCAGGCCAGCACCGCCAGCATGGCAAAGAATGCCAGGGAGATGCCGGTACCCGCCACCGAAACTGCAAGGTTCGACGCAAGCACCCTGGGACGTATGATGCCGAGAGTTCCCACCAGAACAGCGCCTGCAAAAAAAACTGCCAGAATGGATCCAGCGCTCACTCCTCTTCGCTACCGCAAAGGGTCAGTCGCAGGCTGTGCCGCCCGGGTGGCGAGGAGTCGTTCATTCATCTGCAGTCACCGCCAGGGAGGCCTCTAATTCAGCGCGCTGGGAGGCAAGCTCATCGCGCTGCTGTCGCGCGCGCTCTACTACTTCAGGCCGCGCCCGGGACACAAAGGCTGCAGAATCCAGCTGCGATGTGACGCGCTCCAGCCTGGCAGTTACCTCTTTGAGCAACCTGCTGTTGCGCTCGCGCTGCGCCTGGTCGCTCACCGGGAGCCACAACACTCCCTGAAAACCGCCAGCTGCTACCGGGACTGTCTTCTGCCCCGGCCTCCCCTCCGCTCCGTCCTCCTCAGTGTCAAGCCGTGTTACCGGGGCCAGCAGCAGCAGCAGCCGCCAGCAATCCTCCTGCTCCAGGCCCGCAGCTGTAGCTGACAGCTGGAGGAAGGGCCGCCCACCCCTTTCTATCCCAGCCTGCTGGACCGCCGCCCGCAAGGTCTGGACAAAATCAGTAAGCCCATCCACTGCCCGCGCAACTGCCGACCCTGTCTCCTCTGCCTCCTGCACCGCGGGCCATTGGGCCCAGTCCAGGGTCTTACCCGTGGCTGGCAGCCTCTGGGCGCACTCCTCGGTTATGAACGGCATGAATGGGTGCAGGAGGCAGAGCAGGGTATGGAAGCCACTGACAAGGGTGTGTGCAGCCGCATCCCGGCTCTCTCCCTGCCCGCTCAGCCTGGGCTTCGCCAGCTCAACATACCAGTCGCAAAAAAGGTGCCAGATCGTGTCATACAGCCTCTCCATCGCCTCATGGGTACGAAACCCATCAAGCGAACGGGTCACAGAGGCGACACAAGCTGCAATACGGTCCTGGATCCACTGGTCCTCCGCAAGCAGCTGCGCCTGCGACACCAGAGGCTGCTCCGGAATTTGCTCGCCATCTCCCAGACGCATAACAAGAAAACGGGTAACGTTCCAGAGCTTATTGGCAAACCGCTGGTAAGAACCAAGTTTTTCCTCATCAAACCGGACATCCTGGGTCGCGGTGCCAACCGCTGCAGCCCAGGCCCGTACTGCGTCAGCCCCGTACCGCTCCACCATGGCAAGAGGTTCGACCCCATTGCCCTTGGATTTGCTCATGCGCGTACCATCCGCTGCAAGAATGGTGCTGTTGATGACGACATCGGCAAATGGGCTCTTGCCGGTGAAGTGGTAACCCAGCATCACCATCCTGGCTACCCACAGATGAATGATCTCCCGCGCAGTCACAAGGGTGCTGGTCGGGTAAAATCGCTCCATGTCAGGAGTATCCGCTGGCCAGCCGAATATGGCGAATGGCCACAGAGCGCTGCTAAACCACGTATCCAGCACATCCGGGTCCGCATGCAGCTCTACTGCTCCACATTCAGGACAACGCTCAGGCGCCTGGACCCACGCAAACCTGTGCCCGTTGCTGCAGGTGGAAACCGGTACGGCATGCCCCAGCCAGATCTGGCGACTGATACACCAGTCGCGCAGGTTTCCCATCCAGGCAAGATACACATCTGCATACCGGGAGGGGTGGAAGTGCACCTCGCCACGCTCCACTGCCTCTACAGCGGGCCGGGCCAGTTCCGTCATGCGCACCCACCACTGCTCACTTACGAGCGGCTCTATTACGGTGCCACAACGGTCGCAGTGCGCAACTGAGTGCTGATACTCATCCTGCCCGGAAATAGCACCCAGGCGCATAAGCTCGGCAACCACCTTCTCCCGACCCTCTTCGACCGTAAGGCCATGGAACTGTGGCAAATTGGGGACATCGAGACGACCCTCAGTAGACACCACCTGGATCAGGGGCAGCTGATGGCGTTCCCCTATTTCATAATCGGCCAGAGAGTGTGCCGGAGTAACCTTGAGTGCACCAGTACCAAAGCCCATATCAACCGCACTGTCAGCAATCACAGGAACCAGCCTGCCGGTAATAGGAAGTTTTACCTCCACTCCAACCAGATGGGCATACCGCTCATCCCCGGGAGCCACAGCAACTGCCGTATCCCCCAGCATGGTCTCGGGCCGGACTGTGGCAACCTCGACAGCGCCTTTGTCTCCTGCAGGATAGGAAATCCGGTAGAGCAGATCGCTGTGCTCCTGCCATGCAATCTCCTCATCACTGATAGCGCTGCGGCAATGCGGACACCAGTTCACAATCCTGGGCCCCCGGTATATAAGCCCCTCGTCATAGAGTCGCTTGAAAACCTCCCGGATGGCAGCTACGTAGGGCTCGTCCATCGTGAACCGGGCCCGGCTCCAGTCACAGGTAAAGCCAAGCCCCTTCATCTGGTCATAGATGCGACCGGTAAACCGCACGTACCACTCGTTAACCCGCTGGTCAAAGGCATCTCTACCTATCTCTTCCCGGCTGGTGCCTTCGGCGCGCAGCTGACGCTCAATAACACTATTGGTTGCCAGGGCAGCATGGTCTGTCCCAGGGCACCACTCCACAGTGCGCCCCCTCATCCTCTGATAGCGAACCAGCGTGTCCTGGATCGAACCGCTGACTGCATGCCCTGAGTGCAGCTCGCCGGTGATATTTGGAGGTGGAAGCGCGATCGTATAGGGCTGCCCACCATGCTCGGAGGGTAACCCGACAGCCAGTTCTTCCCACCTGGCACGCCAGCGCGCCTCAGCCGCCGCGGATGAATAAACAGTTTCCACTAGTGTCCCCAAGTATACGGATACCCCTGCCCGGGATGACTCGAGGAGCCGTCACCCGTCCCAGAGGGCACGCAACAACAGGAGGACGGCCCGTAAGAGCCCGATGACCAGGGACAGAACCAAAGGACAGAATCTGCGGCGGCAGGAAACGGTCCCAGAGATCAACCCCGCCCAACGACACAACCAAGAAGCGGACCGGGGACACTAGCCCGGTACCACAAGGGCCCGCCCCCTGACAAGAGGGCAATGCTCAGGCCGTCCTGCCTTCCCTGTCAGCCTCTGAGGGCGGCTCTTCCGTCATCAGCATAGGCACCGCTCCATCACTGATGGAGCGCTCGGTTATGACACACCTCTTTATATCAGACCTGCCAGGCACCTCAAACATGCTGTTTAGCAGCACATCCTCAATTATGGACTTGAGCCCACGGGCGCCAGTGCCTCTCGCCATGGCCCGCTTGGCGATGGCCCGGACTGCATCCTCCTGAAATACCAGCTCCACCTCGTCCAGGGCAAAAAGGCGCTGATACTGCTTTACAAGCGCATTCTTGGGCTCGGTCAGGATACGGACCACGTCCTCCTCGTCCAGCTGGTCCAGGGACACAGTAATGGGCAGGCGTCCAACAAATTCAGGGATAAGCCCATATTTCAGAAGATCCTGACTCTGCATCTCGCGGAAGAGTTTTACCGTGTCCTTGTTGCGCTTGCCACTGGCCTCGCTGCCAAATCCTATGGAGCGCCTTCCAATACGTTGCTCAATTATCTTCTCTAGGCCCTCGAACGCTCCCCCACAAATAAAGAGAATGTTGGTTGTGTTGATCTGGATGAAATCCTGGTGTGGATGCTTGCGTCCTCCCTGGGGTGGGACATTCGCCACTGTCCCTTCCAGTATCTTGAGCAGGGCTTGCTGCACACCCTCACCTGACACATCGCGTGTGATGGATGGGTTGTCGGACTTACGGGCGATCTTGTCGATCTCATCTATATAGATGATCCCTCTCTCTGCCCGTGCGATATCAAAATCGGCAGCCTGGATCAGGCGCAGCAGGATGTTCTCAACGTCCTCGCCTACATACCCGGCCTCGGTGAGGCTGGTCGCATCCGCTATTGAGAAGGGAACGTCAATTATGCGCGCGAGCGTCTGTGCGAGCAGGGTCTTGCCACAACCGGTGGGGCCCAGCATAAGCACATTGGACTTTTGCAGCTCAACATCAGAGCTTACCTTTGAGTGATTGATCCGCTTATAGTGGTTGTAGACAGCAACCGCAAGCACCTTCTTGGCATGCTCCTGTCCAACGACATACTGGTCCAGGGCAGCAGAAATTACCTGGGGATTGGGAACCGACTGCGTCTTGGCCTTCTTCTGGGAAGCTGTCTTGGTATCCTCCTCAAGTACTTCCTGGCACAGGTCGATGCACTGGTCACAGATAAATACGCCTGGTCCCGCGACCAGTTTGCGGACCTGCTCCTGTCCCTTCCCGCAGAAGGAGCAACGGGTATGCCTGCGCCTGTCTTCCTTCTCAGTCATCGCATACCCCGCTTGGGCCCTAGTTTACCTTCGGGCTGAAGAACTACCGTCATCAGGCATTGGGCCGTCCCCTTCAGGCAACGCATCCACCCTTCCTCCTGGCATTTCGCTGCCCAGACTGCTCCCGCCGGTGCGGGCGCCAAGTAAAGTGTCGCGCGCCGAGAGCACTTCGTCAACAATTCCATACTCGCAAGCCTCCTGGGCGGTCATATAATGGTCGCGATCGGTGTCCCGATTCACGTCCTCAATCGGCTTTCCGGTATGGTGGGAGATGATCTCATTCAGCCGGATCCGGATATTGAGAATCTCCTTCGCCTGAATCTCGATGTCGGCTGCCTGCCCCTGGAACCCACCCAGCGGCTGATGAATCAGCACCCTGGTATTGGGAAGGCTCAGCCGCATACCCTTCTCGCCAGCAGCAAGCAGCACCGCCGCCATTGATGCCGCCATGCCCATGCAAATTGTCCCCACCTTGGGCTGCACGTACTGCATGGTGTCATAGATGGCAAGGCCAGCATAAACAGACCCACCAGGGGAGTTGATATATACCCAGATATCCTTGTCCGGGTCAACGCTGGCCAGGTAGAGCAGTTCTGCCATGACCACATTGGCCACCTGGTCATCTATCGGGGTGCCGATAAAGATGATCCTGTCCTGCAGGAGCCGTGAGTAAATATCGTAGGCGCGCTCGCCCCTGTTGCTGGTTTCGACCACCATGGGAATCAGGCTGGAAGGATTCATTACCCCATTATATGGGAGTGGGGAAAATGCGGCTGTGCCTGTCATCCCTCTCCCCTTGCTATCTCTACGGCGCGCGCCATGGCCGCTTCACGGAGAAACTGCTTGCGCGTCACCTTTTCCACCCTCTCCCGATCTGGTCTGGAGCTGCGCATGGTCTTCATAACCGTCTCCACCTCAGCCAAAAGCTGGGATTCATCCACCTCAAGCTGCTCTGCCTGCGCGAGGGCATCCATCACCAGATCGATCGCGACATTTCTTGAGGCCGCCTCCCGGTTGGCGGCCCGCAGATCATCCAGCGTCTGACCGGTGTATTCCAGATAACGGTCCAGTCGCAGGCCAAGATTGGCAAGCCTGCTCTCCAGACTGAGTATGGAGCGTGTGACCTCACGATCGACGAGTGCTCCTGGCACCTCCATGGTTGCGAGCTCCACGAAAGCATCAAAAACCTTGTCCCGATACCGCTCGAGCTCTTCCTGCTCGGCTCTTTCCATGAGTCGGCGCCGCACCTCGTCACGCATCTCACCTACCGTATCCACGCCAAAGTGCTCATGGGCAAATTCATCGTCTACCGGACGGACGGTCCTCTCCATTACCTGCCTTACTGATACAGAAAAAGTCGCCTGCTTGCCCCTGAACTCCTCATCGGCCGCCGTCTCCGGAATTGCCAGGGAAAAACTGTGCTCATCTCCCGCAGCAAGCGACACCAGGTTGTCTGCCAGGCCCGGCGTCAGTTCACTGTCACCCAGATCTATCTCCTGCTCTTCTTCGCCCCCATCCAGCAGATGGCCGTCCTCCAGCTCTATGCGGACCATCGCAGCGAGCACATCACCCATCCTTGCGGGCCGGTCAACCGCGACCAGGCTGGAGCCGCGCTTCTGCAGGCCCGCCACCACTTCATCAATGCTGGCTTCGGCAACCTCTACATCCAGAGCTTCCACCCGCACAGACTGGTAGTCGCCCAGATCCACCTTCGGCAGTACTGCCACTCTGGCTGTGAACACGACAGGCGATCCCCGGTCCAGGGAATCTACAGTCACCTGTGGATCTCCTACCGGCTCAAGGCTGACCTGGTCCACCGCAGCGCCAAACACCTCCGGAAGCCACTCATCGAGCAGATCCTGGCGAACGTTCTCCCACCCGACCATCCGCTCTACCATTGCGGAGGGCGCCTTGCCCGGTCTGAATCCTGGAACACGCACCCGGCGTGAAAGTCGCCGCAGCGACTCTCCGACTGCCAGTTCCAGTTCTTCAGCGGGAGCCTCCACGCGAAGGTTTACCTCGGAATGCTCCAGGGGGGAGACTGTTACCTGCAATTCCTTGACGCCTGTTGCCAATTTACCTCTCCATTCATTAAGCCAGCTACTTGATGGAATAATCTGATGGGCCACCGGACCAAGGTCAAAATGGACTGCGCACAACGCCTCCCCATGAGACCTGGCACAGAGCGCTACCCTCCCGGCCCCGCACCATCCCCTGGCCCTATAAGGCGCAGACAAACAGTCTGCAAAAGGAAGCATAACGCAATTTACAGTGGCGCCACCCTGCTCATGCACCCACTGACACCAGCACAGGAGCGATGGCCAGGCACCAGGGTAGGCCCGGCGTGCGCGAGCCGAGAATCGAACTCGGATGGGTTGCCCCACGGGATCCTAAGTCCCGCGCGTCTACCAATTCCGCCACCCGCGCAGGAAGCAACTGAGCCAATGTTAGCATCAGCCCTCCCTCCCATTCCGGCAGCCCATGCCTATCACATGGCAGACCAGACCCAGAGCTGCCGCTGCTCACCTGGAACTGGAGCACCAGAAAAGAACGCTGCAGACCATTGCTTTGCCTGCCTGGTGCGCAGCAAGCCCATGCGTGCAAGACTTCAGAATGGAGCCCTTGTCTGCAGCATTCACCGAAAGCAACCCTGGCCGGCCCCTGGCACCTCCATTGTGCCTGTAGCATCTACCTGACCCATTGTCAGCGTACGGCCATCGGACTACTCTTAATGCCATGCTCATGGATCACCGTCTCATGGCATTCGCAGGTGACAACTGGCAGACTGCTGTCAGCTACAGCTCCATGGGATGTGGTACCAGGTGCAACGTGTTGCGCAAGCAAACCAACTCAACACCCACAGTAGCTGTGGTAATAGGAGGCAGTTGATGGAGCACTCACTGGAGGTGGTACAGGATCCTGCCGGGACGATAGCCACCATAGAACAGAAGGCACTGCGCCTATCCGCTCTCCTCAGGGAAATTGATAACCACCCCGCACCACTAAGCCCGCAAGCCAGCCAGCAGCTGGACCAGATTCTTGAGCAGCTGTGCAGCCGTGTTCATGCGACTCATGCCCTGATCCGCCAGGCAACCAGTGCGCGGTCGGACGAAAGCCAACTGGAGGAGAGCCGGAAAGCAGCCGCAAGTCCGGCTGGCTAAACCACCGGGCTAGAGCTGCCGGCCCTGATTCTCCCGTGGAATCACCCGGGCTCCAGATGCGGGCGCAGAGCCCGACAGTCGTGCAGGCGCATGGGGTGCGGTGTTGCCTCCAGCACGTATCACTGTTTCCCTGACACCGTTCTGCTTCCACTCATGAAACGCTGCAAACCGGTCGGAAGGCCCCGAATCCTGACCAGGGCTCCCCTCTCCAACAGCTGGTTTCCTGGCAGCGTCCAGCTGTTCTGACTGGTAACCTGCCACTTTGTGGCCCAGGCCAGACTGCCTTTCTGCGGCCTGCACCGACTCGAAAGGATCCTCCCCGCGCCTGATGGCAGCACGGATCCGTCTTATCTCTCTAACCCACCCCCGTATCTCCCGGGCCCACCCATCCACCCGGGACACGTCCCGGGGAAATCCACTTACAGTGACCACTGCGCACGCAGCAAGAACGCCATTGAAGAAAGACGTTCCAAGAGCAGCCATGCCTCCCGTCAGTGCTGTGGCACCGGCCAACGCTGCCACCCCAGCACCAACAAGAAGAGCCGAGCCCACGCTCATTCCTCCCAGCCGGCGGATACGATGATCCAGCAGGCTGCGGATGCGCGCCGACGGCCCTGGAGCCAGTCGACGGGCTCCAGCCAGGGCGAGCATGGTGGCCTTTGCAAATGGGTAGAGTGTAAGGGTCACTAGTCCGGCAATAACAGCACCACATGCCCCTGCCAATGTCAGCACACCAATTGGGAGATAGGCAAGAGCCTCGAGAACTTCTCCCGCAGTACGCAAAAGCGTTGACCTGGTATCAGGCGCTGCTGTCCTTTCTTGCGCGCTTGTCCGATTGTCCCTGCCCATACCTTCTCCTTCTCAAGCCCGCTGGGTAAAGTACTGTTCCGCACCAATCCTGCAAAAAGCTGTGCCGTACGTGCCCGGACTTAGCCAGTAGACGCAAGCGCACAGTCCGTAACGCGTGGAGTGCTGGATGCCCAGCAATCAAATCACAAGGAACAAGGACATTGCAGGGACAAACTCAACACAAAAACACTCAAAAAAGGGGGGGGGCAGGACACTGATGCCTCTGCCCACCATGAGTCTTCTCCGCTCATCCAAACCGGCGGAACAACGCAGAGTGCCTTTTTTACTCCCCCCGCCCCGCACACGCATGGTGCCTGTAGTTTAGCTCCCGTTGGAAATCCATTGGCGCCATAGGCAAGAAGCACTGACGCCTTTTGGACAAGGCTGTGACGGTCTATGCCCTCTGCCTGTCAAGGTCTCCCAGCGGGGACGACGACGTTTACCACCCTTCCTGGCACCACTATCACCCGAAGAGCAGCGCGCGCACTCTGGTCTAAAAGCTTCCGCTCAAGCAGCAGGCTAACAGCAGCCTCCTCATGTTCCTCGCTGGAGGCCCCAGCTGGGAGCTCAACTGTTCCCCGTAGCTTTCCATTTACCTGGACTGCAATTGTAACCAGCTCTGCCGCGACCAGCGCTGGATCGAAAGCAGGATAGCTGCTCAGGTGCACCGAGCCCTGCCCAGGCGCAACCTTCCTCCATAGCTCTTCCGAAATAAAGGGAGCATACGGGGCGAGTAGCTGAAGCAACACGAGCACGTCGTCCAGTGATAGCCCCCCTTCCTGCAGATCTCCTTCCAGGTCCCGTGCAAACCGCATCAATGCGGCAATCGCGGTGTTGTAGCGCAGCTCGGCAGTATCCTCATCCACAGTCGCAATCACCCTGTGACGGCGCTGCAGCCTCTCCCGGTCGCATTCCTTTGCACTCAGCTGCGCTGTTCCCAGTCGCCACACCCGTTCAAGAAATCTCGTGACCCCGCGTATCCCATCGTCCTGAAAGTCCCCACCTTCCAGAAACGGACCCAGGAACATGAGATAAAGCCGCAGGGCATCTGCTCCATAGCGCTCTACGTACTCATCCGGGTTGACGACGTTGCCCTTGCTCTTTGACATCTTGGCGCCGCCCTTTATCAGGAGACCATGGGCGCGAAAACGCTGGAATGGCTCTGGCACTGGCACATAACCCAGCTTGAAGAGCGCCCGCATAATGAAGCGTGAGTACATGAGGTGCAGTACCGCGTGCTCCTGCCCGCCAATATACATATCCACAGGAAGCCACTTCTTCGTCAGTGCGGGGTCCATTGCACGGTCAGTAAACCTGGTTGATGGATAGCGCAGGAAATACCAGGACGAGTCGAGGAAATTATCACTTACGTCGGTCTCTCTCCTTGCTGGCTTGCCACATTCAGGACACGCCACCTGCACCCAGTCCTCCGCCATAGCCAATGGCGACTGGCCAGTACCCAGTGAGCGGAACCCAGCCAGATCCGGCAGTAAAACAGGGAGCTCCTCTTCCGGGACTGGTACCGGCCCACAATGGGCACAATGAACCATCGGGATGGGCGGGCCCCAGTACCTCTGGCGGGATACCAGCCAGTCGCGGAGGCGAAACTGGACTGCCTTGTCCCCTGCTCCATCCTTTGTCAGTGCACTGGTTATCGCTGCAACAGCATCCGTAGAGAAAAGACCGTCATAGGAGCCGCTATTGCAAAGGACGCCAGTACCGGTATAGGGCAACTCGCTGCGATCGCCTGGTTCCCCAGAATGATGCGGCGGAGAGATCACTACCCGGATATCCAGGCCCTGAGCATTGGCAAACTGCCAGTCACGCTCATCGTGGGCAGGCACCGCCATGATCGCCCCGGTCCCATAGCCACCGAGCACATAGGGCGCAGCATAAACCGGCAACTGCTCCCCGGTAAGGGGATGCAACGCTTTCGAATGGAGCATCCTCCCAATGGAAAAATCGGGCGCCTCATCCCCGGTCGGCAGGGCAGCCGCCCATGCCAGGACAGCGTCGGTCTCGTCCGGAGCACAAAAGTCAGCCAGCCCTGGATGATCGGCCCCTATCACGAGAAAGGTCGCACCCATGAGGGTATCTGGGCGGGTGGTGAAGACGGTAACAGTCTCCAGCCTGCATCCACGGAGTGCAAACCGAATCAGTGCTCCCTCAGAGCGCCCAATCCAGTTGCGCTGGGCAACCCGGGTACGCTCGGACCAGTCAAGGCTATCCAGTGCATCCAGCATCTCCTGGGCATACGCGGTGGTCTTTATAAACCACTGCTTGAGAAATTTCTGGACCACTGCCGTGGAGCAGCGCTCGCAGTGCCCATCTATGACCTGTTCGTCTGCCAGCACTGTGAGGCAGGAAGGGCACCAGTTCACAGCTCCGTCGCGGTACTCCACGAGCCCTGCCCGGAAGAGCTGTATGAACAGCCACTGGGTCCACCGGTAGTAGGCTGGATCGGTAGTATTTACCTCGGCTGACCAGTCAAACATAAAACCAAGCCGCTTTAGCTGCCTTTCCCGGAAGTACTCAACGTTGCGCTCGGTAAGGGGCCTTGGATGCTCTCCCACCTTCAGCGCGTAGTTCTCACTGTGAATTCCAAACGCGTCAAAGCCCATGGGCTCAAAAACATCAAATCCCTTCATCCGGTGATACCTGCCGCATATGTCTGAGCCGGTGTAGGCGAAGGCGTTCCCTACATGCAGCTTTTCTGCTGAGGGATAAGGAAACATCATAAGGTTGTAGTAGGGTTTGCGGGCCCCGTCCAGGTCTGTCCTGTAGAGTCCCTCCTCCTCCCAGCGCGCAGACCAAGTAGACTCTACCTGCAGGTGGTCATAGGCAGCCTGCAGACCAAGGGTCGGCCCTTTGGCGGTTTTTGTCTCGGCAGGATTGCGCATATCGGTAGATAGAGTACACCAGAGGAAAATAGCGACAGTGCCAGAAATTATTATCCGTGACCCAGAGCGCGAGTCAGACTGGGAGCAGTTCGAACGGATCCAGGTGGATTCCTTCGCCATCCCGGTCGACACAGCAAGGGCAGAGGTCACAGCCCAACGCGAGCACGCACTGACACGGTTCGCATTTGTGGACGGGAAGCTCGCTGGTGGCTACTCGGTCTTTCCGGTCTCCCAGTACTTCGGCGGCCGGGCTGTCCCCGCCGGTGCAATTGAGAGTGTAGTGACTGCAGCGATCAACAGGCGGCAGGGAGTAGGCGCAGCCCTCATGGCGGATGTCCCGTCCCTGTTCCAGGAACGCGGGCTCTTTCTTGCTCCCCTCTGGGCGGCATCACCAAGGTTCTACCGAAGGTGGGGATGGGATGTCGGCGACCACTCTCTCCTGCACACTGTCAAGCTCTCAAGCCTCTCCTCCATGCGGGGGGAAGGGAGCCTCGATCCCGCCCCGGATCCAGATGACGCAGAAGCGCTGTACCACCAGGTCGCAGCATCCTGGAATGGATCAATCTGCCGACCAGACTGGTGGCGAAAGCTTCCTGACTCAGGACCTGTCCTGCCCGAGCACAAGTACAGGGTGGGCTGGAGAGAGCATGGTGAGCTCACCGGCTTTATCCGCTATGGCCAGAGCCGCCCCAAAGGCTTCTTTGGTCCAGGGGTGATCAATGTCACTGACCTGTACACACTCTCAGGGAACGCGATGCTCGGTCTTCTGGGCTACATTGGCGGCCATGCTGCCCAGGTCCAGGAGATGACAATCCGGGCTCCCATGCGGCACGACCTACTCTATGCCATAGAAGATGCCAACCTCGCGATAACGGCCAACTCTGGCATGACCTGGATGCAGCGCGTTACCGACATTCCAGGGGCACTTGGCGCCA
>JAJZMA010000216.1:0-4341 GCA_021850405.1 bacterium | reverse complement strand
TTATTCCGGGAGCTTCAGCCTGGAGGTAGTCGACCCGGTGCCAGGCCGCTCCAGGACGGTCCGGATTGAGATTGCCAACGGCAAGGGGCATGCGCAGCAAAGTGCTACTGCCGACACCAGAATCGACGCAGGGTTCTTTGCCAGCTGGTTCTCAGGGTCTGCCCATGCAGAGCTGGGCCAGCGCCTGGGCAGGATCCGCGGCAACCCGGCAACCATTTCAGAGATGGACCGGGCCATGGACCACCGGCCAGTGTGGCTACAGGACGTCTTCTGAGAGCCTCCCCCCATTGCGTTTGCCGCCATGGTGGCACAACACTTCCAGATTCTCCAAGGATACCTGGTCGGGTGGGTTCTGGCATGAGACAATCACACTGCCGCGCATAGCTTCCCGCGCAAGGCACCGCAGGAGCGAGATTCCAGCCACCCACTCAACTCACCCGACTTTAGGGGCCACCACCATGGACATCGGATTCGGCTTTGCCGCTGGCACTACGACCAGTGACGCCCGTGCTCTTTCTGCGCTGGCGGCCAGACATCGGATCTCTTCTGTCTGGAGTCGCGATGCACCAGGAGACGATGGGCTTGCCCTGCTTGCATCCACTTTTGAAGGCGCACCATCAGTGCACGAATTTGGGGTTGGAGTGATCGCCATAGACCGCAATGATGTCAAAACGATAGTGGGCCGACTAGAGCGCACTCCTCCTGGCCTGCGGGATAAACTCATCCTGGGCATCGGAGCTGGCAACCCTGGCGAGCACCCGGTGCAACGGATGGAGGCCGCCGTCCTTAGCCTGCGAACTGCTGTTCCATCGCTAAAACTCGCTGTAGCAGCGCTCCGTCCACGGATGTGTCACCTCGCAGGGAGGCTCGCCGACGCGGTTATCTTCAACTGGATAACACCAGATACTGCCCGGCTCTCCAGAAACCTGGTCGAAGAGGGAGCCAGGGAGGCTGGACGCCCCACCCCACTAATATGTGCGTACATACGGTGTGCAACAGACCCTTCCTCCCTGGCACTCGCGCAGAAGGAAGCCGCGACCTACGCCAGTTACCCTGCGTACCAGAGCTACATCCGGATGCAGGGGGTAGAACCGGAGTTGCTGATAGAACAAAGCTCTCCTGACACCACTCTGCGAACCGCCCTGGCACGCTACGATGCACTGGATCTCGCAATCGCACGTGCCCCTGCAGGTGCGTCATCCGCGATGATGGCGCAGATAATAGAGAGCCTCCGGGCTGTTTAGCGCCAGGGATCCTGCTTATCTTTGATCCATACAGCCAGAACTGGCGAAAGGGGCCGCCCAAAAGAGTGTGCTTTGGAGTGCACCAGCCCGTGGTTACAAAACTGGTGGGTAGCAAGCGCAATATGCAGGCCGGGAGGATCAGGCACTCTTGACTAAGCCCGGCAGGAGCCCCGCAGCAGCAATTAGACATGCAATCACCACCAGAATACTGAGAGCGATCATGTAGCCCCGTAGTTCCTTGTCGCGATCAAGAGGAGTGATCTTCCATGGAGCCAGTTTCCAGCGGTCACGATATTGGCTGCAGACCTTCTACAGGGCGTCAAAATATCCTGGAACCCGTAGCCCAATATATGCAGAGGCACAAACAACGCTCCCCACCAGCAGTATGACCACTCCAGCGACCAACCTATCGATTACAAACGCAGCTATGGCTTCTATGGCCGGGGTCTGAATCATGGAGTCGCCGACCGATATTGCCGATGGGTAGTGTTGCGGCGTAGACTGGCTCAAATGATGCACAGACGTATTTCACGTCAGATACCGCACAGCCATCTAGCCGTCATCGGAGTTGTGCTGGTGGTGCTTCAGGGCCTGGTGGCGGCGGGTTTTGGCTTTTCCCCGGTTGCCATGGCAGCAACGTCGGCCTGGGTGATGCAGACGGTGCCTGCAGACACCCCTGCCCTTATGACGGGGCTCTCGTGTGAGACAGCTCCCTCTGGGCCAATGTGTGTGCGGCGGTGGGCGACGGTGCTGGTGTGACACTGGGGAGTAGGGGTTCGGGGACCATCATTGGTACCGTGGATGGGGGTACCACATGGACGACGCAGGTGACGTTATCCCCCAACCAGTATCTGGCAAGCGTGTCGTGCGTGACTGCCGGGGCAGGGCCGCTGTGCGTGGCGGTAGGTGCGACGAATCTCGACCAGAGTACAGCGGCTCCGGTGGTGGTGACGAATGCGTCTGGGGCGTGGACTGCGGGTGGTGGGTCCTTTGGGACCATGTCCATGCTGGAGGGAGTGACCTGTCCCACAGCGACCGAATGTCTGGCGGTGGGAGCAGGTACCGGGGGCGATGCAGTCGTCGTGCAGTCCACTGACGGTGGGCTCACGTGGTCAGTGAACTACACGCTCGCAGGGGCCAACAACGGCAGTAGCTCCGCCTCTCCGGATTTATACAATCTGGATAACGTGACGTGTGAGACGACGCTGTTTTGTGTTGCGGCAGGATCCGCAGGCACGCTGTCGCTAACAAATCCATCAGACCCCCTCCTGTTAGAGACGACAGACGGAGGAACAACCTGGACGAGTACGGTCCTGCCAGCGGTTGAACCCGCAGGGAGCGGCTACGCGACGGTGACGGACTCCAGCTATGGAGTGGCGTGTCTGCCTATTGTCGCCATCGTGCAACTGGCATCGTCGTGCCAGATGTCTGGGTGGTATACGGGCTATAGCGCAGCGGGAACGCCGGTATCGTCAGGGGGATACATTCTGGGAGACGCAAGTGGCAGCTGGACGGTGGAGTACCTGTCCACTCCGCAGCCCCCTGGAGAATTAAGGCCGGTGAGTGGCATCACATGCCCCACTACAACTACCTGCTGGGCTGGTTCGCCCCAGGGTGGGTTTTTGACCACGACCGACGGGGGGACGACGTGGAGTGCGGTGTCTCCTCCCCTGGGCTTTGCGGGTATTCCCGATGCAATCCCCATCTGGGTGTCGTGTCCGGTGAATCAGGTGACGTCCTGCTGGGCCGTAGGAACGGCGACTTTCTCGCCCGCGCTGGGTGCGGCCATGGCGCTGGCGACGAGTTCGACGGGTTCTGGGTCAGGAACAGCGTTGTCATTTCAGCACGCGACGTCGGGGGGTGCCCTCCACTTTTACCCCAGCGCCAACGGCTACTCGTTTTCGAACAGCCAGGGTTACGTCCCCTCAGCGTCGGAGATGGAAAAGTATTTCCCGGCCTCTGTAGGAATGACGTATCCGATTTTTGGAGGGCTGACACCGATGGGTTCTGCTTTCCAGAATCTCCTGGACCAAACGCTAAAGGGAGGGTTGTGCTACGGCTTCGCCACGACAGCGACAGCCAACTACAACGACTGGAAGCCCAGTGTTCCCTTGTACTCAACATTTTCCGGATACGGCAGTTCGGCCTCGTTTTCCCCTTTCACGACGGAAGCTCCGCAGACAGCCACTATAAAAAAGGTTCTGGCAGCGTACTCTGCTCGCCAGCTGTCGAACGGAACGTTTCAGGGCACCAACGACGCATGGCTTGCAGCTGGTGTTATCGGCAATACCGGCGAACTGCAGGACATCGCCGCGACAGTCGCCACTCGCCCCGAAATGGTCCTCCTGGTTCCAAGCCCCTCGCTAATGGTGAGCAACCCAGGTCTCTTCCAGTATTTGCTCTTCAAGTACTCCCACGCTGTCGTTGCTTACGCTGCCAACCCCACGCTTGGGACCATCTCTGTCTACGACCCCAACGACCCCTACACCGCAAGTGGATGGGATGGTCCCACCGTCATACAGGTGAAGGACGGCGGGGCCAGCCTCTCTGACAAAAATATATCGATTGGAACAGGAGGAGACAGTGGTCCCGCGAGCGACTGGACCATAGTGCCCGTCCCCGACAACCTTTACGATGGGTCGCCCGGCAGTCAGGCGTGGCCCATGAACTCTCTCTCCCAGGTGTTGTGGTCAACCGCCCAAAGCCTAACTCTGTCTCTTGTTGGCGGAAATCCGTTAATTCTGGTAGGCAATGGCTCTGCTGCCCTGGCAACATCGCTCCCTGCAACATCTAGCGCGACAGGCGTTGCCCGGATTTCTGGTCCTGGGACCGCCGCAGACATCTCCAGTGCCAGCACAGCGTCGTTCACGACCATTGCCGGGGCTGCAGGAACACTCTCCGTCACATACGGAACCAACGCCAGCAGTATCGCGCTGTCTCATGCCTCTCAGCCAGAGCCGGTGTCGTTATCGGTTGGGGGCACGACGAGCACCACCACGGGACGGACCTTCAGTCTCACCGGATTGACGCTGAATCCTGGGGAATCTGTTTCGCTGACCCCCTCTCTCCTGACTGGGTCGCTCACCCTCGACGCCAC